>NZ_JACJOD010000008.1 GCF_014695385.1 Trichocoleus sp. FACHB-46
GTGTTCATGGCACGGTGGAACCACACTGACCCATCCCGAACTCAGAGGTGAAACGCTGTAGCGGCGACGATACTTTGGGGGCAGCCCCACGGGACAATAGCTCGATGCCAGGGCAATAATCAAAAACAGAAAAGAGAGAGAGGAGTGCCTAGGCACTCCTCTCTCTTTTCTGTGTTTTTCGGGCATATTATCCCTGATTTGCACGTTTTTTCTCTCTGTAGACGGTTATTTCGAATCTCCTAGTTCGAACTATTTGTTTTCCAGTACCGAGATAAATACTGCAATTGTGATATGGTGCTTCAATTAAAAGCTTTTCATAAGTTGCATGAGATTTTTTGCTCTTGCCAGAGTAGGTCTTTTGATCGCTGGATTTGCTTTAACGATCGCTGGTTGTAATTTTGTTAACTCAAGCTCTGAGTCTTCAACCTCAACAGTTAGAAAGCAATCAGCTACTTTGACAATATCAGCGGCGGCTAGCCTTACTAATGTAATGGAAGAAGTAAGGTCGCTTTGGCAGCAAGAAAACTCGGAAAGTTTTTTAACTTTTAACTTCGGCTCCTCCGGAGCCTTGCAGGCTCAGATTGAGCAAGGTGCTCCTGTCGATATTTTTGTATCTGCTGCAACCAAGCAGATGGATGTTTTGCAGAAGCAAGGATTGCTACTAACCAGTACTCGAAAAAAATTTTTAACGAATCAAGTGGTCTTGATTGAGCCGAAAAATGTGTCGGTTTTGAAAGATTTCAGCGACCTCAAAAATAGAAGTGTTAAACGTTTAGCGATCGCAGATCCGGAGAGTGTACCAGCTGGCATGTATGCCCAAGAAGTTTTGACCTGGCTGGGGATTCTTGAATTAGTTAAACCAAAATTAGTTTTAGCGAAAGATGTAAGACAAGTTTTGAGCTATGTAGAAACGGCGAATGTAGATGCTGGAATAGTTTACTTGACAGATGCTAAAACGTCGAGACAAGTTAGGATCGTAGCGATCGCGCCTGAACAGTCTCATTCTGCCGTTAGTTATTCTGTAGCAGTGCTAGAAGATAGCAAAAATGTAACTGCTGCTCAAGAATTTGTACAGTTTTTATCCAGTCCACAGGCTAAAGCTGTATTTCAAAAGCATGGATTTGGCATTGCCAGCAATTGATGTTTTTATTGCAGGAGATAAAGGCATCATGACATGGCGTTTGACTGGTCTCCTCTGGAGATTTCTCTAAAGACTGCTGCTGCGGCTACTATGATTGCTGGTTGCTTGGGGACAGTAGTAGCCCGTTGGATGTTTAGTTACCCAGGCAGGGCAAAACCCTGGTTTGATGGTGTACTGACGCTGCCTTTGGTTTTACCACCTACTGTCGTTGGTTTCTTGTTGCTGTTGCTATTTGGTAAGCATGGGCCGATAGGGCAAGTTCTGCAACCTCTGGGTTTGAACGTGATTTTTTCCTGGTCTGCCACTGTAATTGCGGCTACTGTGGTCTCGTTTCCTTTGATGTACCGAACCGCACTGGGGGCTTTCGAGCAAATTGATTCTGATCTGATTCAAGCAGCGCAAACTCTTGGGGCTTCAGAGTGGAGGATCTTTTGGCGGGTACTATTGCCTTTGGCTTGGCCAGGCATGATAGCGGGCAGCATTTTGACCTTTGCACGCGCGCTAGGAGAGTTCGGTGCCACTTTGATGTTGGCAGGCAACATTCCTGGAGAAACTCAAACGATTCCTACCGCTATTTTCTTTGCAGTCGAGCAAGGGAACAGGTCTCAGGCTCTAGTTTGGGTAGTAGTGGTGGTAGCGATCGCGCTAGTGACCATTGCTAACCTAAATTACTGGTCTCACTATCGGCATCGGTTCAGGCAACAGCAAACAGTCCAACCGCAAGGGCATTCCGCCAACATAACTACTCATTTGGTCAGGGGTGCTACACGACCCACTGTAGAAGCAAAAACTGCATCCTTGAAACCGGAACTAGCGATCGCTATCTCCAAGCAGTTAGCTAACTTCTCGCTCAAAGTTAGCTGTACAGCTGATCAAAAACCACTAGGACTCTTAGGAGCTTCAGGTTCTGGCAAGAGCTTGACTCTGCGCTGTATTGCTGGGCTAGAGACGCCATCGAGTGGGCGTATTGTATTGAATGGCCGAGTGTTATTTGACTTAGAGCGGGGCATTAATCTTCCTAGTCGGCAGCGGCAGGTTGGCTTTCTATTCCAAAATTACGCGCTTTTTCCTCACCTGACAGTTCAACAAAATATCGCCTTTGGGCTCTATACGTTGCCTGCAAGCGAACGTGCGGATAGAGTGGCTCGGCTGCTCAGTGTGATGCAACTACAAGGGTTAGAACGCCGATATCCGCAGCAACTGTCGGGAGGTCAGCAGCAGCGAGTCGCCTTGGCTAGAGCCTTGGCAATCGAACCGCAAATTTTGCTTTTAGATGAGCCTTTCTCGGCGTTGGATACTCACCTGCGCAGTCAACTAGAGAAGCACTTGCAGGAGATTTTAGCGAGTTATCCAGGGATTACTTTGTTTGTAACCCACAACTTAGAAGAAGCTTACCGGATTTGCCAAAACCTAATGATCCTGGCTGCTGGGCAGGTTGTAGCTTCTGGCCCTAAAGCAGAAGTCGTGGAACGGCCAACTGAATTTGTGGTGGCTCAGCTAACGGGTTGCAAAAACTTTTCCCAGGCAGAAATAGTTGAGACACAACTGATTCGAGCCGTCGATTGGAATTGCCTCCTGAGGGTTGTGGAGCCGATTCCCGCTGACTTATCTCTGGTTGGTATCCGAGCTCATCACATTATATTTACCAGCGCTCCCGAGCGGAACAATTCCGCGATCGCTCCGGGCAGCAGTAACACTTTCCCTTGTTGGTTAGTTCAAACCAGTGAAACGCTACACCGAACGACGCTCTACTTGAAGCTGCATGCCGCTCCCAGCGATGACCAGGACTATCATTTACAAGCAGAGGTGTTCAAAGAAAAATGGTCTTTACTTAAAGAGCAACCCTTGCCTTGGTACATCCATTTAGACCCTTTGCGACTATTTTTAATGACGGGGTAAGCCGCATTAGTTACAACATGGAGGCAATGTGTAACGGTTGTGCCATCGCTAATTGGAGCGTCATGATGATGCTACAGCCCTAAATTCCGCGCTCTACAATGACTCCTGACGAAATAACCAATGCCTTAACGAACTTGTTTGGCGCTTTAGCTCAAAGGTTAGAGCCAGAAGCCTGGCAAGTCGAAACCACAAACTTCCGCCTCCTAGTTTTGCTGTCCGAAGACCACACTTGGTTAAGAGTGCTCTTGCCGATCGCCCCTGCTCAAGAAGCGCAAGCTTTTATGCCACAACTGCTAGAAGCTAATTTTGATGCCACTCAAGAAACCCGTTATGCCCTGCACCAAGATGTTTTGTGGGGGGTGTTTCAGCATCGTCTAGAAAGTTTAGCGATCGCAGACCTAACAGCAGCGATTCAGCGTTTGCAGTCCCTACATGAACAAGGTTTAGCCAAACCTTTCAATGACCTAGTAGAAGTCCAAATTCGCCAAATTATTCATGTCGCCAAACTCCAAGGACAGTCATTAGAAGCGACTCTGCAAACGTTAAATCGTTTCTATGAGGAAGGATTAATGGGAGATTTGGAGCAGGGAGCTAGTAGCCGCGAAGAAGTACTCGCAGCTTGGAAGCGTCAATTAGAGCGTTTGTGGCCTGAGGTCGAGTCTTAATGGATATTGTGCAGGTTCTACGTGAGGACTATGAGCGGTTTCCTGTGAACCAAACCTATAGCATCTATGCAGAAAAAGTCTTTTTTCAAGATCCGCTCAATCGTTTTCAAGGGGTAGAACGCTACAAGCAAATGATTGCTTTTCTAGAGCGATGGTTTGCGGACCTCAAAATGGATCTGCATGATATTCAGCAGAACGGCAACTCGATTAGAACCGAGTGGACGCTGAAGTGGCGATCGCCCCTACCTTGGCAACCCAGGATTGCCATTACAGGTTGGAGTGAGTTGCAACTTGATGCCACCGGGTTAATTGGGTCCCATGTGGATCATTGGCATTGCTCCCGCTGGGATGTTTTAAGGCAGCATTTCTGGACAAGAGATGAAGGATGAATATGTGCTTTTAGCACCTCGATAGAGCAGCGTGAAGTTAGGGTTTTACCCGGATTTTTGGGGCAGGCAGAGTAGTGTCTAATTAAGGTTTAGCGAACACAACCTGCTAGGAACAACCTTGGAAACGGTTGGTCTAAGAATTGCAGTGGCAGAGCTGGGATCTGCCTTTTGTGTGATTTGTAACACCTGACAAATCTTTTGGTATCGGTTACATCTAGCCACAGTGCCTTTGTCCTGCAAAAATATGACGTTGATTTGCCGGGAGCATCACCTGGGCTCTCAAGCTGCCAAAAATTTCTCTCACGGGCTCGGAATTATTAACTTTCGCCTCGGTTTCGCTGTTGGTCTGCCCTTAGGATTGATAGCGCTGCTGTGGTCCCATTCAGCGATCGCGCAGGACTTGAGCCATTCTCCACAATCGCTAGCGTCTGGGGCAGGATTGTTAGCGCTTAACTCTAGAGAAGCACAATCATCTGAGCCAGTTTGTCAAACCGATGACAATCTCAGAACGTCAACTCAGCTAACTACTTGGATGGGGAATTTGGTTAAGGCCTCCACCTGGGTTGGTGATCCGGAAGTTGGTTTAAGTCATTTAATTCAGGGCTTAGGACCGCAACTGGTAAGCTATCTCAATCCTAGCCCTTGGCCACAGATTAGCGATCGCGCTCAACAGGCCAGAGTCCCCGTGATTATGTATCACGATATTCTGCTAGAAAAGCAAGTTTTCTTTGATGTCACCCCTGAGGAGTTTGAGCAACACCTGCAACTGATTCAAGAGCGTGGGCTAACTCCGATTAGTCTCGATCAGCTAACCACGCATCTACGAACTGGGTTGCCTTTACCAGAAAAGCCTATCTTATTAACCTTCGATGATGGCTACAAGGGACAGTATGAACACGTTTACCCCTTACTCAAAAAATACGGCTACCCAGCAGTATTCTCTATCTATACTGCCAAGGTTGGTAAAAAGCTGGGGCGCTCTAGCCTGAATTGGGAAGAGTTGCGACAAATGGCTGCCGATCCCTTAGTCACGATCGCGGCTCATAGTGTGACTCATCCGCCAGATCTCACCAAACTCACAGATGATCATTTGGCCACTGAGGTAGCAGAGTCGAAACGGCTTTTAGAAGCTGAATTAGACATGCCAATTCGGTACTTCACCTACCCAGAAGGAAAGTACAATGCCCGAGTCGCTAAAGTGGTTCAGGAGGCGGGCTATTTAGCCGCATTCACAATGGATGATGTGGATGAGCGCTTTGCAGGTGAGTCGGAGAGCTTGTTGGCGATCGCTCGCTTTGGACAGTCTCGGCTCCCTGATATCGTAGATCAAGCTTGGGGTGGATCTCCCTTGCCTAGTTGGAATCTGGGCTTTGATTTTTCTGCGCCAGTGCAACTCACCGAAACAACAATTGACGAGACACCTTTCCGGTTAATTTCCGGGGGTAAACCGATCACGATTCATGCCAAGAGTCGTTACCAGGTTCAAGAAATTCTAGAAGGAACTCAGGCGATCGCAGCGGTGGATGGGGGTTTCTTCTCGCTCAAGTACTTGGACTCCAACGTGATGATTGGCCCTGTCATGAGTCAAAGCAGCGGGCGGTTTGTGCCAGGCAATCACAGCGACAATCCGAGGCTGAAGGGACGACCACTAGTGGTAATGAGTCCCCAAGCCACTAAGTTTATTCCTTTTAACCCAGACAAGCACAACAGCCTAGAGGGTGTGCAAGCGGAATTGCCAGGAGTCACCGATGCTTTTGTAGCTGCGGCTTGGCTGGTGAAGGATAGCCAACCCCAACCTGCCAGTGCTTTCGGTAGCTTGTTTGATTTTGATGCCGTACGTCATCGCGCTTTTTGGGGCATTAATCAAGCGGGGCAGCCTACGATTGGGGTTTCGGTAGAGCCAATTGATTCGGTTTCTTTGGGAATTGCTTTAGCGAAAGCGGGTTTTCGTGATGCAGTGATGCTGGACTCTGGTGCTAGCACTTCACTAGCTTACAAAGGTGAATCACTGGTAGGGTATATTCCTCGCCCTGTGCCTCATGTGGTTGCACTCGTACCCTCTGACGCAGAAGCTAAAGCAGCTTGTACACTGGCATCTCGATAGGGCGATCGCTGTTGATGAGATTCCCGGGTTAAAGCCAATAAGAAAGCTGAGTAGTTTTTACGCTACCCAGCTTTTTTAGTTAGAAGCAGAACCTGTTAATTAAACAGTGACAGCTTTCTTGGTAGCGCCACCCAGTTCGCCTTTGGCATACTTAGCCGCAAAATCATCCAGAGAAACAGGCTTGATCTTGCTAGCTTGACCCGCAGCACTAAAGGCTTGATAGCGCTCAGCACAAACGTTTTGCATGTACTTGATAGAAGGCTTGAGGAAGTGGCGAGGATCGAATTCCTCAGGCTTAGAAGCTAGTGCTTCACGGACCGCAGCAGTGATCGCCAAACGGTTGTCGGTGTCGATGTTGACTTTACGCACACCGCTCTTGATACCCTTTTGAATTTCTTCAAGGGGTACACCGTAAGTTTCAGGAATTTTACCGCCGTACTGGTTGATTAGCGCAATCAGATCTTCAGGTACGGAGGAGGAACCGTGCATTACCAAGTGGGTGTTGGGCAAGCGACGGTGGATTTCTTCGATGCGGCTGATGGCGAGGATTTCACCAGTAGGCTTGCGGGTGAATTTGTAAGCACCGTGGCTGGTCCCGATCGCAACTGCGAGGGCATCAACGCCAGTTTGCTCCACGAAGTCTACTGCTTCATCGGGGTCGGTCAAGAGTTGGTCATGGGAGAGGGTGCCCTCAAAACCGTGTCCATCCTCTTTGTCACCTTGGCCCGTTTCCAGAGAGCCGAGGCAACCCAATTCACCTTCAACGCTGACGCCGATTGCGTGAGCAACTTCTACCACTCGGCGAGTTACTTCAACGTTGTACTCATAGCTGGAAGGGGTTTTAGCATCCGCTTCCAGAGAGCCGTCCATCATGACGCTGGTAAAACCATGACTCATGGCTGAGTAGCAAGTCGCAGGGCTATTGCCATGATCCTGGTGCATTGCGATAGGAATATCAGGATAGGTCTCTACCGCAGCCAAAATCAGGTGGCGTAGGAAAGCTTCTCCAGCATATTTACGAGCGCCACGAGAGGCTTGCAAAATCACAGGGCTATCGGTTTCATGGGCAGCCTGCATGATGGCTTGAATCTGCTCCATGTTGTTAACGTTGTAGGCGGGAATGCCGTAACCGTTTTCAGCCGCATGATCCAACAACAGCCGCATGGGTACGAGCGCCATAGAGAGTCCTCCTAATTACTTCGTCGTTAGCTAGCTAGTTTTAGACGAGCTCAATTCTTACGTTAATCTTAAGATACTTTGTGCTTGTAAATAGAGGAAGTATTTCAAGATTCAGCTTGAACCCTTTTTACTAAGTCTATAAGATTTGTTTATTTTTCTTTTTATGGGTCGCCCGGGACTCGAACCCGGAACAAATCGGTTAAAAGCCGAGTACTCTACCATTGAGTTAGCGACCCGTTCAGTTGCGCCTGTCTCAGCGCCGTTTACAACAATAACACACCCCTTCTAAATTTAGAAGATATTTATCAAGAAAAACGTAAATTTCTTCAGATTGTTTTTAGATTGCCTGCCTAGTTTGAGATTCAGCGCTGAAACTACAGAAATTTGGCCGTGAGTTGAACCGCTGTATCTAAACTCGCGCCGGGGGCCAAGTGGGTCAGCCGATCGCCCGTATTCAGGGCATTGCGTCCCGCAGTCCAAGGTTCTAGGCAATAAAACTCTTTACCTTTCACCGTCCAAAAGACCACGGTGGAGTAGGGTAACTCATAGCTGAGCGTCAAATGCACCCCCTGGCTGCGATCGCTGACGGTGGCTGAGCGACGCGAGAGCTCCCGGAACGCCACATCAATTTCATCGCGCTCAAAATCGAATTGGTTACTGAAAGATTCGACGGCTTGCGATCGCTGATCGAGTAAGTCTGTGGCAGGAATATCGAACTGGAGCTGAGTTTTATCTGAGGTTACAAAGTAGGGATGTAGCCCCACCGAGAAAGGCATTGGCTCATTAGAGCGATTCTCAAACCGCTGATGAATCTCTAAGGTATGCCCTTGCAATTTGTAGGTGAAGGCGACTCGAAACTGGAAGGGATACACCGCCAAGGTTTGCTCATTGCTCTCTAACGCCAAAGTCAGGCTGGCTAAATCTTGCGTTTCCTGTTCCGTTACTTGCCAAGGTAAATCACGGGCAAAGCCATGCTGCTTCAGAGTGTAGGTTTGGCCGTTGTGGTTGTAAGTATTGTTGGGCAGATTGCCGCAAATCGGAAACAAGATCGGGATGCCGCCCCGCACAGTTAGTTCGGGATTGGCGAATCGTTCAGCATCTAGATACAGCAGCTCTTGGCCTTGCACTTGCCAACTGGTAACAATACCGCCCCGCTCAGGCACTATTTCTAAGCGAGAGTTGGTGGCTTGGTCAGAGAGTAGATAGGTTTTGTATTGCCGCTGTTCAGTTGCGATCGCAAACACAGTGATTGACTCCTTGGGTTGGAATGAGATCTCGCTCAGCTCTGCAAAGCTACTCTAAGCGCCCCGCAAATGGGGTGGCTAGAGGCGTTTCTGGTTGCTGATGGCGACTTGCTGCTGTTGATAGAACTGGAGATGGAGCAGCAGTAGAAGTAGAGAGGGCGAGCGGCGGAGCTTGATGTTCTAGGAGAGCAATGTGCTCGCGCGGATGCTGTTTAGGATGTGAGGGTGGCTCGAATGGTTTTGGCTCAGATGGTTCAGCCTGAGGCAATACAGGTTCCGGGGAAGAATTTCCTTGCTGCGAATCTGGCGCTACGGTTGGAGCAGTTGGAACTGTCTCAGCAGGATTGGTAATGAACGGCTCTAAGCGATCGCTGGGTGCAGTCGTGGGCGCAATTGATGGCTCAGCTTCCAGGGGTGTGGAATCTTCTGGAGAGGTGGTGAAGGGCTCTAGATTGTTATTAGGCGGAGCCGATGGAAGTCTGGGTTCCACGTTTTCAGGAATAGAGGTATCGTCCGCAGGTGCCTCTACAGGATCAGTAAAGGGTTCTAAACCCTCGTTTAGGGTTGGACTAGGTGCGGGTGTCTGATTCAGAGGACTAGAAGTATCACCGTTTAATGGTTGAGAAGTATCACCCTCTAGGGGCGACGACTCAAAGGGTTCAGTGCTGTTTTCAGGCTTTGTAAAGGGTTCTGCCTCGGGTTGAGAGTTGAGAGGAGCACCAGGGTCAGGAGATGTATCATCGCTAGGGACAAGCTCGTCAGGCGGTTCTGATGGGTCTGGTGTCAGCGGTTGCCAATAATCATCTGGTTCCTGAC
This sequence comes from Trichocoleus sp. FACHB-46, assembly GCF_014695385.1. Classification (NCBI taxonomy): domain Bacteria; kingdom Bacillati; phylum Cyanobacteriota; class Cyanophyceae; order Leptolyngbyales; family Trichocoleusaceae; genus Trichocoleus; species Trichocoleus sp. FACHB-46. The sequence goes on from NZ_JACJOD010000008.1 coordinate 9,438, forward strand.
GGTGTGGGTAAGTATAGCCACTCTCAGGCTCAGAGTTCAGCTCTGATGGCTCAGATTCGGTCGGTTCAAGCTCCGCTGGCGCAGATTCAGATGGTTCCGAATCTAGGGATGGGTTGGACCTGTCTGGCTTGAAAGCATCTGGCTCGAAAGCATCTGGCTCAAAAGGCTCAGGCGTAGTGGAGCCATCAGGCCAAGCATCGGTTGGGTCTGGAGAGGGGGCAGCAGTCGGTTGAGAGGGTAAAGATTGCCAGTTGTCGGCGGGTTCTGGGTTAGAGAAGCTAGGGCTTGGCTCTGAATCGGGGAAAGCAGGAGCGCTATTACTGGGTGCAGTATCGGGTGCGAAAGGTTGTGAGTTGAGTGGAGTAGCAGGGTCGTTGGATCGCTCATCTGGTGAAGCAGGTAGGTCGTCAGGAGCTGAGTCTGGTGTAGTAATAAAGGAGTCAGGTGACGTTGTCTCAGGTGTAGATTGTGGCGACGGAGCAACATTCGTCGCATCTGGGTTGAGAGATGGTTCCCTGAAAACCTCTGACTCCCCTGGCTCAACCACTTCAGAACTACGGGCATCAAGAATAACGGAGGATGGCATCGGTTGAGCAAAGAGGCTCGATCGCTCACGAATTTGATTGAGGATTTGCTCACCGCGATCGCCAGACACAATGCGGGGTTGATACTGCGTCACCTCAACTGGCAAAAATTCCACCTTCATTTGCTTGTCCCGCAAGGCAACTTTTAGCACCGCTGTATCGTAGTCGCTGCGGGAATTGCCGCCAAAAATGAAGTTGCCTAGAGAATAGACAATTGGTCGTCCCTTATAAATTTCCGCTCCTTGCAGGACATGGGGATGGTGCCCCACAACCAGATCAGCTCCTTTATCAATGGTGTGGTGTGCTAGCTGAATCTGCATATCTACGGGATACTCAGCTAATTCCTCGCCCCAATGGTAATTTACAACGATCCAATCAACCTGCTTACGAATAGCTCGAATATCCTCGGCGATGCGATCGTTGCGAGTGGGATTGGTGCCAGCAACATCTATATCTGCCGCATGAAGGTCTGCATCGTAATAGCCGAGATAAGCAATGCGCTGTCCCTTCACTTCTAAGATTTCTGGACGACGAGCTTCCTTAATGTCTCGACCCGCCCCAATGTGATGAATGCCCGCCTGCTCTAGCGTTTCTAGCGTTTCTATCAACCCGGATGCTTCGTAGTCCATCGCGTGATTGTTAGCCAGAGTCACAATGTCGATGCCGCCATCCGTTAATACTTCTACCGACTCTGGGTCAGCCTTGAAGTTAAATTGCTTATCTGGCAGTGGTGAGGTGGCGCGGGTTAAAGGATTTTCGAGATTCACCATCGCTACGTCTGCTTGGCGATACTCCTTCATGTCGGCGAAGGCCCAGTTGTAGTCTTGACCAACTAAATCCTCGAAGGCATCAGATAGGGTGACATCCCCCCCAAACATCAAGGTGACGGCTGGGTCATCAGGATTGAGTAGGTTTTGGTGCTGCACCACTGGAACTGTCTCTAAGGCAGCACGGATCGCATTCGGTCGGTTGGGTTCAGACCTCGTGAGTGTGGTTTCGGGGGTGCGACCGTTGGCAGAGGCGATCGTTGGCTCTGTAGGAGTTTCGTTGTAGCTGAGCAGACAACCCAAGACAAACGCTGCTACGGCAGAACCACTGAGCAAGAGAGAACGAGCTAGCTTCAGATAAACACGCTGATCTAGCAGTTGTTTGACAGATATGGATTGAGTCGCTTGAGGGCGGTTGGCGGGCTGACGGGGGCGCTTTTGGCGTCTGCTGGATGTGGCTAAGCGAACAGATTGCTGCCAGAGAGTTTGACTTTCATCTGCGAAGCGAGCCGCAATCCTGACTCCTTCGATAAAGTCTAAGTTGAGCTGGCAAAGACGATGGCAAATGAAGCGGACTAAGCGATCGCGCTCTGGAATGCGATCGAACTCGACGGTAATGTGTAGGCAATTAGAGCGAGTGGGTCGAATGGAGGCGTAGACCCCTTGAGGAACTAAGTAGCTATTCAGCCAATAGGCGATCGCTCGAACATTACCTTCTCGTGCTAACTCCAGCACGGAAGGTTGAGATACACGATTAGAATAAGCCATCCTCTTCACTCCTCAACATCAACTGCCACCGTTACTTCCCGTTGCACCCACAAATTGGCAGATGATTGACCCTATCTTATCGGCATTAAATCATTAATTACTCGGACGGGAAACCTATTTATAGCTTTAATCCAGAATAGTTAGCCCCCATAGAACATATGGTTCACGCTATTTTGGCTTCATAGATGCAGCCCGCACTTCCTAGTTAATGTTAGTTGTCAGTGATAGTAATCACAAGCTTATAACGTTTAGGGTCACAGGTTATAGTCGATCTCAATCAACTGTTAGAACTCGAAAGTACCTGATAGTAAGGGTGGCAGTAAAACAGTCAGGATAATTCGTAGCTATGATCCATACGCTCGTACAATCTGCTTTCCAGACAGGCTGTCTCAGCGTGGCATCTGAGGGGTTAATCCGCCAAGTATTGTCAATTGGAGGCTATAAAGCTGCCGATTTAGAGGTGTTAGAAAAGTTATACAGTGCCGTGGATGCTGGAGTCATTAAGCGAGAAGCTCCTGGAGCCGTTGAGATGCCATTGCAACGTCTGCGATCTGTGGCACAACGGAGATAACTCTCGACTGAGAGACGAGCTAGTAGGGAATAAAGTTTTAATTTGTGGCTAAAGTTAGGGTGAAAAAGGCTCTGGCTTAAGGAGTCATAAACCTAAAATTCATAGGATTAAACTGCTATTGGACAACTAAGCAATTCTAATTTTGATCTAAATCAAAACAGATTTCTATCCGATCTTGACCATAATCTTTCCCATGACCCAACAGACACCAAGCCCCTGATTTAGGGGCTTATTTTTTTAGTTACGAGTTTTCAGTTTTTGTTGCCTCTGTTCCCAAGCTCGTAGAATATGGGCCATCGTTACCTTAATCTCCAATGAATCTACGGCTGCGTAAAAAGTTGCAGCTTGGGCGATCGCGCAAATTTCACCTCCATTTAGAGGCAGCTTGTGAGCTAGAAACTCCCAATCAATGCTGGAGTCGAGGCCGATCGTACTGGGAAAAACTTGATGCCATAACTTCAAGCGATCGCCTGGCGTGGGGAGCGGGAATTCTAAAATTTGGTCAATTTCCTGTCGCCAGTGCCAACGCACCGATTGCAACAACGGCACGCTGAATAAGGTGATGCCTCGCTGCTGCTGACGTTGATGAATCAGTTGATGCAGGTCTGCGGTCGCTAATGCAGCAGAACGTCCCAGCCAGAGCGGTGCCGACTTGATTAGCAATACTGTTGGGCTGTGTTCATGAATTTCCTGAAGCAACCTGCGAAACTCGGCAGGCGGCACCAAGGCTAGGTCAGTCCAGAACAGAGAAGTTTTTAATTGTTGAGCGATCGCCGCTGCTGCCATTGTTTTGCCTGTGCCCGCCGCTCCTACCAAAATCGCCACGGTTCCAGGTAGCGGGGGAGGGGTAGAGCAGCTAGGTTGTAAATCGCTCCAAACTGCTTGCACCTCGGACCACAGCTCTACCCGTTGCCCTAAATGCTGCAAGGTTGCCAAAAGCGATCGCGGCAAAATCAGTTGCGTCCCGTCAGGTGTGGCTTTTTCTTCACGCAGGTAGCGGGGCAGGGGAAGGTGAGTATGAGGTACAGGGTGCAGCTGAGGAAGCTGAGCCGGTTGAACTAAAACCTCTAAAGTTTGCGGCTGGGGTTGCTCAGCCAATAAATAATTCACCAAGTCGTCACTCAACTTCAGCCGCCGAGTAAGTAAGGTTTCCTCGCCACAAGCCACCATTTGCAGCAAACCCTGCTGAATTAAGCTAGAGTTGGCAGTCAGGTAAGCCCGACCCGTTTGCCATTCCTGGTCATTACGACACAGCAACCGCAACACCAAATCGACGGTGGGTAAATCAGGGCAGCCACAGGTACTAGAAACCTCAACGGAAACTCGTGCTGCTGAGCTGGATTCGTGGCTTTGGAGATAGTTGTAGAGCTTAGCGTAGCGACGATTAATTTCTGGAGCCAAGCTAAACAGAACCAAGTTCTTTTCAAAGGCAGTGAGCTTGAGGCGATCGCGCAACTGCGGTAAACCTAGAGCCACACCCTGCTGCAAACTAGCCTGAATTCGCGCCTCCATCTGCTGCTGATAGCTGGTTGCAGTACCACTGCGATTGGTAGGGCGCGGACGAGTTTCATCATAACCAGCCGTACCGTCTAAGGCGACTAAGCCTTTCCACCAGTGACTTGTGGCTCGATCAGCCCGTGACTGCGCCACTCGGTCTACTGTTTTTTGCTCTTGGCGCTGTCGAGCGATCGCCACACTCAAGATGCGATCGAGCCAAGTCAGTTCTGCTTTCAGGTAAGCCCAGTTATTCTGAAATACCTCTGCTGGATCACTCATGATTCATCACCCGGATGAATTCGAGGGGTAAACCATCGGCATCAGCAATGAAAGCAACCTCATAAACGCGATCGCCAATCATTTGTTGGTTGGGTTCCAGTAGTACCTTCAGGGGTGAGATCTGCTCAGGTTGCGACTCAGCCGCCTCAGCAAATTTGGCTTGCAAATCTTCTAGCCACTTGGGCAAATCCGTAGTGGTATCGGTGAGGTCAAAGGAAAGGTGATAGTACCCGGTGTAGTGCTCGTCGTTAAAAGCATCAGCGACGGGACGCGGCTCTGGAATTTGGATCAATTCAATCCGTCCACTCAAGCCTGACATCCAGCAAGCCAACGTGTAGCCCGTGGTGAATCGTTCATTGACCACAAACCCTAACTGCTCGTAAAACGCGATCGCCCGATGGATATTGGCAGTCCGAATAGATGCGTGATGCATAGGTGATGAAGCTAAGCGCGTCGGGCCGTTAGCTAACGAATGGCTCACGGCTCAGGATGGATTACTCAAACAAACGAAAATAAGGATAACGAACCGGAGCACCTGGCTCTTTTTCTAAGTCGAAATTAATCACATCCCAGCAAGGGTCTTCTTCTGGGCTAGGACTAAACTCTACAGGCAGACCGTAAAGCCGAGGTTTGGCTGAATCTGTCTGACCCCGCCAGGGAGTGCTGCGTTCTAAATAAGCGCTAATTAAATCTTTATAGCGTTGGGCAATGATGACGCGAGTCGCCCGATAGCCTTGGGTGTAAAGCCGATCTAACGCTTCGTGGATTTCAAACCGAATGCCGTCTGGATGCGTATGCTGACGATACCATTCGTTGTTCCACTGCCTCCAGTGACGTCCTGACTGCAAGTGAACCAGTTCGCCTGTTTGTGGATCTGATTCAAAGGCACCGTGCCTCTGACACAAATAAGTATCTGTCAGGGTTAGAGCCGGAATGGTTTGGCGGCAGTGCGGGCACTGAATCTCCGGACCAAAAATTGGATACTGTAAGCCATGAGTCATCATGAAGTGCGGATCTGCATGGTGTTTCTGTGTCAGTGCCAGTTGTTTTATTATAACTAGGGAAGTTCTGCCCTCGATGTCAATTCTATGGGCATTCTGCTGATACTCTGGGCACAATTTTGAGTGATTTCAACCCATCTCCTCTAATTTCGGCTTCTTATTGGCCTGCACCGGATCTCTCTCAAGCTGCATTTGTGGCTCCGGGGGCGACGGTCATGGGTAATGTGGCGATCGCCGCTGGTGCCAGCATTTGGTTTGGTGCTGTGGTGCGGGCTGATGTCGAGCGCATTGAAATTGGCCTCTGTACCAATGTTCAAGATGGAGCCATATTACACGGTGATCCAGGTAAGCTCACCATCTTAGAAGACTACGTCACCATTGGACATCGAGCTGTAATCCATAGCGCTCATATTGAGCAAGGTTGCTTAATTGGCATCGGGGCGATCGTGCTGGATGGAGTGCGTGTAGGGGCAGGCAGCATTGTGGGGGCGGGTTCGGTCGTAACCAAAGATGTACCTCCGCGATCGCTTGTGGTGGGAGTTCCGGCGAAACGGTTGCGCGAACTCGCAGATGAAGAAGTAGCAGACTTAATTGAGCATGCCCGGCGTTACGAAAAGTTAGCCTTGGTGCATGCAGGCAAAGGCACCGATCTTGGCTTTACCCAGACGCACGCTTAAGCAGGCTTGTAGATGCCCTCAATCGATCGCTAAAAATAAGCCGAAAGCCTGAGAAATTGCGATCGCTGTGAAAAAGCGCCCGTTTGGATAAATAATACAATTATGAGAGCTATTCAAAAATCTTTAATCTCTGGTTAGAAGAGGAGATCGGGATATGGACTTGGATTATCGCGTGGTGGTGGTTTTGCTGCCAGTCATTTTGGCTGGAAGCTGGGCAGCGTTCAATATTGCCAAGGCTGCCTTGGCTCAAATTCAGGGGTTTCTGGCCAAGTAACCACACTATAGGGCTGAACTATTTCAGTTCACATGATGCAACAAACGACTGTAATCCTTTGCGGAAACACAGTCGTTTTTGTTTTGGCGCTATGAGTTTGAGGAGTACGAAGAGTGCGAGCAATGCGATCGCTGGATTTTTGTAGGGCTGTGGCTTTAATCGAGTTTTTGCTCGGTTGTTTCAGACCATGCCAGCGGGTTGAAGGAAGTGTCGTAGTCGTAGACATCAATGTGCTCAGTCTGCTTGAGGAAGTTCACCACTATGTAGGTTAAAGGGGTGGCGATCGCCTCGTAAGCCGTTTTGATCAGCCATTGCGTCACAATTGCTGAAACTATCTGGCTAGCTGCGATCGTGCCGACAAAGGCTACTGTGACGAAAATTAGCGAATCCAACCCCTGTCCAACAATTGTGGAACCAATGGTTCGCATCCAAAGCCATCTTCCCTGAGTCGCCACTTTCAACTTGGCTAACACGAAGGAATTGACAAATTCCCCCACCAAATAGGCTAGAAACGAAGCCAGCAGCAACCGAGGGGTATTGCCTAGAATGCGCTCGTAAGCCGCTTGTCCATCCCAAAACGGCGCAGGGGGAAGCTGTTGGCCAAGCCAAATGGCAAGCACGGCAATTAAGTTGCACAGAAACCCCAACCAGATTGCTAGACGAGCCTGCCGATACCCATACACTTCAGTGAGCACATCCCCACAGATGTAGCTAATCGGAAAAATCACGATCGCCGCAGTTACGACCTGGCCTTGCAGGCTCACCAGCTTGGTCGCGACAATGTTGGACACAATTAGGCAGGTTACGAATAGAACCACCACGAGCAAGAACCATCCAGAGTAGCGAGCTGAGGGAGGGGGCGATGCTGAGGGAGGGGGCGATGCTGAGGAGGAATTGCGAGAACGCTTCGGCATAGTGCTGTTGCTAGGGTTCTACCTGCAAAGCATTGTGGCACTGAATTGAGTGGATGACGAATGAACTGTTAACTGAGATCGTCAAATTTTTCTCCAAGCTCGGAAAATAGGGTTTTCAGTTCGTTAAATTGAGTTTTGAGCTGACGCTGCGTCGCAAAAATTCGCGCCTGCTGAACCCTTCTATAAGGGTTCAGCAGACTAGAGGACCGAGCCTTCTGGGCGAACTCCTCAGGTGCAACTTGAACTTGATAAATTTCACTTAATAATCTTGCTAAGGCTTCTGAAGTTGGCTTTCCCTGGTCTAATAAACTCTGAGCCAGAATCCGGGCTTGACTAAGCGTCAGCTTTTGCTGCCCAGCATATAATTCTTGATTTTCCTGATTGAGGTTGGACAACTCTTGGTTAGTATGGCTCAGCTCTTGCTCTAGCACTTGAGTTTCTTGATACGAATTTTCTAGTTGTTGTGTTAGAGACTCTATCTGCTCTTGTAATAACGCGATCGCATCTTGTAGCTTAGATTCAGCCTGTTCGTAAATAGCGTTAATTTCCTGCAATTTTCTCTGCTCGGAGGGCTGACTCAGCATAGCCGATAGTCCTTGCGCGTTTTTTGTTAGTGCACACCTCTTAACTAGAAGTTTAGAAGACAGCAAGATAGAGGCCAAAAAAATTCATCGAACCGGAGCGATTAACTTTAAAGCAACGTCTTAACTAGCTAGGAAACAGAGCTGCAAAAATCAGGATGATGGTTGGGCAGCTAATGTCATCCTGTAAAGTAACGGTTCCTGGTTTGGCAATGAATCCGATTAAGCAAGCGAGTGATGCAGGTCAACCTAATGACAAAAGGCAGGCAGTCAATGTGGAGGCTCTGCTCAACCGTTTTGGTTATTTTGGGGTGCATTTGGGCTTAGAACGCATCCAGCGACTTTTGGCGGAATTGGGTGATCCGCACCAGCAGATTCCGATTATTCATGTGGCGGGGTCGAATGGGAAAGGCTCTGTCTGTGCTTACCTGTCAGCCGTGTTGACCCAAGCTGGGTATCGCGTGGGGCGCTATACCTCGCCGCATTTGGTCGATTGGTGCGAGCGAATTTGCTTGAATGAGCAACCCATTGCACCGGAAGCATTGGAGCAAGTTTTGCGACAAGTCGAGGCAGCGATCGCCCCAGACCAGCCTTCTCCCACACAATTTGAAGTCATTACTGCGGCCATGTGGTTGTATTTTGCCCAACAGCAAGTGGAGATTGCCGTGGTTGAAGTGGGCTTAGGAGGGCGCTTGGATGCCACGAATGTTTGCGATCGCCCCCTAGTCAGCGTCATCACCTCGCTCAGCCGCGAGCACTGGCAACGCCTCGGCCCCACTCTCGCCGACATTGCCAGAGAGAAAGCAGGGATTCTTAAGGCTGGCTGCCCTGCGGTAATTGGCCCCTTACCCCCAGAGGCGCAGGCTGTCGTCGAAAAACGAATTGCGGAACTGAACTGTCCGGCTGTTTGGCCGCAACCTGCCATAGAAACTCAACCCGGTTGGGCCGAAGTCGCTAGCATCCCAAATTGGTTCCAATCAAAAGCCAAAAGCCAAAAGCTAAAAGCCAAAATCGAATATTCGTTGCCGCTCCCCGGTGCGGTGCAATTGAGTAATTCCGCTTTAGCGATCGCTGCATTGCAAATTTTGCAGCAGCAAGGCTGGGAGATTTCCGATGCAGCGATTGTGAATGGCATCGCTAAAACGCAATGGCCTGGACGGCTGCACTGGCTAACTTGGCGCGGTCACCGTTTGCTGGTAGATGGGGCACATAATCCGGCAGGAGCCCAAGCTTTACGGCAGTATATCGATCGGCATGGCGACCAACCGGGAGAGGTGTATGGCGATCGCTCTGTTGTGTGGGTGGTGGGCATGATCGGCACTAAAGATCATGAAGAGGTGCTCGAAGCTTTGCTGCGCCCTAACGACCAGCTCCATTTAGTCCCAGTTCCAGACCATGAGCCTGTGGATCTTGATCGGTTAGCGGATTTGGCCCAGCAGCGGATTTGTCCTCAGTTAGTCGCCTGCGAAACTTATGCCGATCTGGAGTTGGGGCTACAAGCGGCTACCCAAAACGCCAAAGGGGTAGGCAATCAACCTACCCCCGGTGCTTTAGTGGTGTTAGCTGGTTCGCTTTATTTGTTGGGTGACTTCTTTAAGCGATTCCAGGCTGATTTGGGTTCTAATTTGGGTGCTATTTAGGCTCCTCTCCGCTGATTCCAATTTGTTTCGGCATCCGCGATCGCCTGATCGATGGTTTTCTCACCCAACATCGCCGCCTGCAAATTGTCGTAAATGGTTTTTTGCAGTTGCTTCACATCCTTCATAGCTGGAACCAACACTTCTGCATCTTTTAGCTGGCCTGCACTGATAGAGCGAGCTTTATCTACCGGAGTGGCGTTGGTGGGCAGAGTTTTGAAGTAGCTATCTTCTAGGGCCTGTACGGTGGAAGGCAGCACATTGGCTTCCTTCGCAAAAACCAATTGATTGTCATTGTTGGTGACATACAACGCAAACTTCACGGCTGCGTCAGGATGCTGAGTATCGCGAGGAACGACTAAATTCATCACAGCCACATTTTTCTTGCCAGTGTCCCCGGTGATTTGCGGAGCAGAGGCAGAAGCTTGAGCCACAGCAGGAGCATTTTTAGCGATCGTATTCAGGAATTCTGGACCAGAAGCCAAGATGGCAGTTTCACCTTGCTGATACAAGTCGATCGCGTGGCGGTGTCCTTGGGTCAGCACTTCACGAGGCAAAGCCCCGTTCTTGTACAGATCCACCCAATATTGGAAAGCAGCCTTGCCTTGAGGCGTATTAAAGGCGGCTTTACCTTGCTCATCAACTAACTGAACCCCCATCTGCACAAACGACTCCATCACCTCGCCAGAGTCTTCTGGGACCACCGTGGCAAAAAAGGCGTACTTGCCTGTTTTGTCTTTGATTTGTTTAGCGACTGTAGCTAGTTCAGCGTAGGTGGTCGGTGGCTGGCTCACTCCTGCTTGCTTCAACAAATCGGTGTTGTAGATCGCAACTCGCGTCGTTAAATACCAAGGAATCCCAAAGCTTTGATTATTCAGCGTGCTGGCTTTCCAAATATTGGGGAGGTACTGCTGGCGCACTTCGGCGGGAATTTTTTCATCCAAGTTTAACCAGGCATCGCGAGCTGCAAGCTGAGAGGCAAAGCCCGGATTTAGGTTGACTACATCGGGGGCAGTTTTGGCGGAGACAGCGGTGAGAATCTTGCTCTCCATCGCCGTCCAAGGCACATCCACCCAGCGCACTTTGATATCAGGATTTTCCGTTTCAAACTTACCAATCAGTTGGTTGAAATAGTCGGTAAATTGAGGCTGCAACTGCATGGTCCAGAACTCAATTTCTTGCTTAACCCCGGCAGTTTGGTTGTTTCCAGAGTTGGAAGGGCCTGTGCCACAACTCACTAGCCAACTCAAAAGCAAGCCCAGCAAGGCAAAAATGCCAAATTGTCTCCAGCGTCTCATTCTCATAATTTCATAACGGTCGAGTATTGCCCAATCTACTGCTTCAAAGTAGCCACTACTACACCACAACTTTGACGGCAGCCGCACAAGCTTTGGCTCGTTCTCTGGCTTCGTCGGTTGTGGCTCCTAAAGCCAAAGCAACGCCCATGCGTCGTTTCTGGTGACACGAAGGTTTACCAAAAATGCGAACTTTGCTCGTGGGGACTTGCAAGGCAAGATCAATGCCTTCATAGCGGGGGTTGTCTCCCGTCTCGGACGCTAAAATCACTGCCGAAGCTCCGGGCCGAATCAACTCAATCTCACCAATCGGTAGCCCAGCGATCGCCCGCACATGCAGCTCAAACTCCGACATATTTTGGCTAATCATCGTCACCATCCCTGTGTCGTGGGGGCGAGGGCTGACCTCACTGAAGTAAACCGTTTGCGCTCCTGCCGGATCACCTTGAATAAACAGCTCCACACCAAAAATGCCCCAACCACCTAAAGCTTCGGTGATTTGACGACCGATGGCGTGACATTGCTCTAGCGTGTCTGGGTTCAGCGGGCAAGGTTGCCAAGATTCCCGGTAATCACCATCGACTTGAATGTGTCCGATTGGAGGACAAAAGTGAGTCCCATCTATAGCCCGCACCGTCAGCAAGGTAATTTCCGTATGAAACTCGACAAACCCTTCGACAATGATGCGGCGATTCTGGGCGCGTCCCCCCGACTGCGCGTATTGCCAAGCAGCATCAATTTCAGCCTCAGTTCGGACAATACTCTGCCCCTTTCCCGAAGAACTCATGACAGGCTTGACGACACAAGGCAGTCCCAGTTCCGCGATCGCTTGCCGATATTCTGCCTCGCTATCGGCAAAACGGTAAGGCGAAGTCTTCAAGCCTAACTCTTCCGCTGCTAGCCGCCGAATGCCTTCGCGATTCATGGTTAAGTTGGTTGCCCGTGCGGTAGGAATCACCCGCCAGCCTTCTTGCTCTAGCTCTACTAGGGTAGCGGTGGCGATCGCTTCCACTTCTGGCACAATCCAATCCGGTTCTTCGCGCTCAATTAAGTGCCGCAGCTTGGGGCCATCTAACATATCCACTTCATAGGATCGATGCGCTACTTGCATCGCGGGAGCGTGGGCATAGAAATCAACTGCAATGACTTCCAACCCCAGCCGCATCGCTTCGATCGCAACTTCCTTGCCCAACTCTCCAGAGCCTAGCAGCATGAGGCGTCGCCCACTAGAGGTTAAGGGAGTTCCCCAAACTTGGCTTTCCTGGCGTGATGGCACAGCATTCATAATTTAACCGTCTGTATTTTTCTCTTTTTTATATATACTTTCATGCATCCCGTTCTAACAGACGGGTGCTCAGGGGTCGCTCTACGCTTTTTCGCTGCTTACACAGCTCAAAAGGACATTGTCTAGCTTGGCGGGAACAATTAACCATAAGACAGCCATCACTTAGTGGTTTGCTAAAGAGGAAAATACCTATTCGGTTGATGGGTTATCCTCAAATCGTGATGGGTTGATCAGCCGGATGAATCCTATTCCATCAGTACGAGTTAACTCAATTTTTGAAGAGGTGTACGCAATTTTCACAATTGTGTGTAATATCGCTGGTAAGTTGAGTTGGATTGAGATCAACGCAAGCGAACTGTCCCCTTGCTTGGTTCCCCAAAAAAACCAAACTTTTGGAAAGTTCAAAACGAGCTTATTGGGGATGAAAGCCAAAAACATTAGGAGAAAAAAACAGCCGTTTTCTTTTCTTTAGTGAATGGTGTTGCTGTAAATGATGTTTTCACCCGAAGACGCAACCAGCAATCTAGGAGCAGTTCACTCTTTGTTGATGATATTTTTTAAGGTTTGTATCCTTCTAAGCAGCATGGTAATTCTGCAATAAATTGGTTACCATACATCGGCATCCATCTCACTACAGCCCTTGTCTCTGGCCTCACCCAACTAACTAAACTGATACGACTGAGTGGATAAATGCTGTGGTTAACACATTGAAAGGTCTATTTTCAAAGCGTACGAAAGGGGTTGGTATAGAGATCACCCCCGAACGAATTAACATTGCCCAAGTGCGGAAGCAGGGACAGGCATTCAAACTAGTCACGCTGTCATCTGTAGAGGTGCCAGAGGGTATATTTCAGGAGGGCCAAATTGCTGACCCGACTGCGATGGCTGGCTTGATTCAATCCGCCTTGGCTGAAAATAAAATTAAAGTAAAGCGTGCAGCAACAGCGATCCCGGCGCGAGAAGCAGTCACCCGATTGATCCCAGTTCCAGCGGAACTGGATGATCGCGAACTCCGGGAAATGGTCTTGAATCAAGAGGCTGGTCTTTACCTGACCTTCCCCAGAGAAGAGGCTGATGTTGATTACCAAAAGCTGGGCTTCTTTGTAGATGAGGATGGCATTGAAAAGGTTCAAGTTTTGCTCGTCGCCACGCGCAAGGAAGTGACAGATACTTACCTCAGCACTTTTGAGCAGGCGGGCTTGCAACTGGACGTTTTAGAAACCAGCAGCTTCGCTTTGATTCGGACAATTCGAGAGCAACTGCGGCAGTTTGCCCCTCAAGAAGCAGTGGCGATCGCCGACGTTCAGTTTGAAAGTACAGAAATTTCTATTGTGGTGGATGGCGTCCCCCAGTTTTCCCGCACCGTCCCGATTGGCACGTTCCAAATTCAGAGTGCATTGAGTCGAGCGATGAACCTGCCTCCTAGCCGCAATACTGATTTGTTGCAAGGCATGACGATCCCAATTACTCCCACCGATACTATTGGTGGCACGACTAAAATGGGGGGTACCAATCCAGGTACGGCTGCCATGCTAAGAGTTCTGGGAGAACTAGCAGATGAGCTGCGTCGTTCTATTGACTTCTATCTCAATCAAGGTGAGAACTTGGAAGTGGCGCAACTGCTCTTGGCAGGACCAGGAGGTGGAATTGGTCAGTTAGATGAATTTTTTACTCAACGACTCAGTTTGCCTGCAAGCCAGGTTGATCCAATTGCAGCGCTTTCACTAGAGGTTGATCAGGAAATTCCCTTAGTTCAGCGACCTGGATTAGGGGTGGTGCTAGGCCTAGGATTGCGGGAGATCTGAACTCATGTATAGTCTTGATGTTAATTTTCTCAATGACCGACCGGAGTATCGACCAGATGTAGGAGGTGGGCCATCTCGGCCTAAAGCGGCTCCTGGTAGCTTGGTGCCCTTGTTCCTAGGGGTGGCAACGGGTGTTTTTCTCCCTGCTGTTGTTCTCGTTTTGTGGTTAGTGCTGCAAAACAAAAATGCAGAGCTACAAACTCGAATTGATCAGCTCAATGTACAACTGGGCGAATTGCAAAGAGCGGATGAAAAGGTAGCTGCAATTAATGCTCAAGCGGGTCAAATTAAGGCTGAGACTGACGCCTTGGCTACAGTCTTCAATCAAATTAAGCCTTGGTCTGCCATGTTGCAGGATATCCGCGATCGCGTTCCAGCCGGTGTACAAGTCAGCAACATTCAGCAGACTGATGCCCCTGCTGCGACTCCTCAAAGTCCAAATCCAGCTCCCAAAGTTGAGATTTCAGGCGCAGCTCGCTCCTTTAATGATGTTAATGATTTCTTGCTAACCCTACAGAAATCCCCTTTTCTCAAGGCCAGCGAAACACAGCTAGTCGGTGCTGACTTAAGGGATAACCCAACTCAAATTGAGGTTCGGCAAGATCGCACACCTCAATCTTCTACACCAGACGTTCAAGTGAAGCTACCACAAGTAGTGGTTTATAAAATTCAAACTAGCTTAAGTGATGTCCCTGCTTCTGAATTGCTCCGAGAACTGGATCGCAAGGGTGCTGTGGGGTTAGTCACTCGGATCAGAACGCTTCAACAAAAAGGAGTCATTCAACCATGACTATCAGTGGAGATTTTGTCCCTTCCGACGGCAGAGACTTTGGCTCCGAGCCTGCCTATCCTACAATCTTCGGCATTGCCTTAACTCCCACCATTAGTGGTGTTTTGGTAGCGGTTTTAGGCATTGGGGCATCTGCATATCTATTGCTCAATCAAGTTCAGCCAGCTTGGAATACCTACCAAACCCTTCAAGCTGAAGCTGAGCAAAAGGAAAACCAAATTCAACAACGGGGTAATATCCAGAAAAAAATTGATACCGCAAACAAAAATTTAGAGCAGGCGAAACAGCGCAGGACAGAAGTTTATGCTTTGTTCGCTGATGAGAGAACGTTAGACACTCTACTGCTTGATCTCAATCGTCTAGTTAATGCCAGAAAAGCCAAGTTAAGCAGTTTCACACCTGCTCCAGAACCTGCAACTGTAGTCAGTGATGGTTCCTTAGGGCCTGCGGTCAATGGCAAGCTTAAGCGCAAAGAGATCACGGTTAACTTAGAAGGCAACTACGAACAAACTCAGTCGATTATGCGAAGTGTGGAGCGATTACAGCCGCTCTTGCTAGTTAAGAGCTTTAACTCTCAACTAGATCAGTCAACCCAGAAAATTACCGTTGATCGTCGGGGTCGTCTGCTTCCGGTTGGTCGGCCTGAGACTAACTTAAAAACATCCTTTAAGCTACAGGCATTATTGCCGTTGAGTTCAGAGGAAGCGGCAGCAGCGGCAAAACCGCCTGCTCAGTAACGTTGATGGCTTTTGAGTGTGGAGCCAAGACAAGGTTGAGATTTCCATTTTTTGAGAGGAGGGAACTGTGAAGCATCATCTCGGATTGAGCAGTCTATACATTGGTGGGGCCGTCATGGTGATGGCTGCTCAGCCTGTATGGGCTGCTCCAGCAACGCAAGTGACTGGTGTAAAAGTTAATCCCACGAGCGGTGGGGTAGAGGTTGTATTAGAGACTCGCAATGGCGCGCGTCCACAAGTTTTTACTGTCAGTCGAGGCAATAGTTGGGTTGCTGATGTAATCAACACCCAACTGCGTTTGCCTCAAAGTGAGAGTTTTCGTCAAGATAATCCTGCACCTGGGATTAGTTCTGTCGTAGTGCTACCCCTAGATACCAATAGTGTGCGAGTGATCGTGGCGGGTCAAGGCGCAGCTCCCGCAGGACAAGTAGCTCAGCGCGATCGCGGCGGCTTGCTCTTTAGTCTTACACGCCCAGCCGGAAGCGAAACAGCTCAAGCAGCTCCAGCTCCTACAGCCCAGCCTGGTACAGCTACCCAATCAGCCCCTGCCCCAGTGCCCCCCGCCCCTGCTGCAGATGTGCTCGTTCCTAACCCCAAAATTACAGTAGATGGGGTGCCAGTACCACCACAAAGTCCGAATGTAGCGCCTCCATTCTTGCCTAGAGCCGTAGCACCTCCGGTAGGTGATATTTCTATTTCTAATATTGATGCCTCTGCTACCGAAATTGATTTGGGTAGTGCAGAAAGAGTGCCTCGCCTAGTGCTCAGAGATGCGCCAGTTCGTGAAGTACTATCTTTGTTGTCCCGGGCAGCGGGGCTTAACCTGGCTTTTACAGGAGAGAGCGCTGGGACAGGTACAGGTACTCAAGGCCAAGGACAACAAGGAACAGCGGCTGCTGGAGCTGGAGGACCAACAATTTCGTTGGATATTGAAAACGAACCAGTCCAAAATGTATTCAACTATGTTTTGCGGCTGAGTGGATTAGAAGCGAATCGGTCTGGTAACACTATTTTTGTGGGTCCTAGACTACCTAATGAGGCTCGTGATGTCACGATTCGGACCTTCCGCTTAAATCAGGTGAGTGCAGAACAGGCTTCTGGCTTTCTAGTTAGTATGGGAGCCGAAAGTGCCGTCACTGTGACTCAGCCAGTAACTACGGTCAATGCCATTCCTGTGCAGGGAGCAGAAGGGGCACCACCTATTACTCAAACGAGCACAACGAATCAAACAGTTGTGAATACGTTGCGCATCGATCCACAAGACTCAAGCCCACTTTTGCGAGGTTTGCAGGTATTAGTCGATACTCGCTTAAATACAATCACCTTAGTTGGAGCTCGTCGTTTGGTTGATGTTGCATCCTCGCAACTCGTTCAGCTAGATTTACGACGTCGGCAAGTTGCCGTCAACGTCAAAATTGTTGATGTTAATCTCGCAGGGACTGATAGCTATAACAGCAGCTTCTCCTTCGGAATTAATGACAGCTTCTTTACAAACGATAATGGAGCTGCGAGTCTGAATTTTGGTGGAGTTAATCCACCCACAAGAGCTCAAGCAACAGGAAGCCCGCTGAGCCCACCTGTAGTTGCAAACCCGCTTAGCGGCCAGCCCTTCCTTGATCCAAATAGCAGTGTGCCAATTCCTGGAACCGACCCAGGCACGATCATCATTGATCAGCGCACCGGTAGTGTAAGGCGTGTCCAAGGTCGAGGTGCAGCAGGTTTCTTTAGACCGATCCCACCCGTTTCTACCGATCCTTTACAACCTGGCTTTTCCGAAATTACTCCCGCAACTGACAATGTCGTTACCATTGCTGCGGATGGGACTGCTAGCGTAACGCAAGGTACTCTTGGAACCGCAGTTGCGGCACTGCCCAGCTTATTTAGATTCCCGAGGAGATTTCTATCTCTACTGCAAGCTCAGGTAACGAGTGGTAATGCCAAAATATTGACTGATCCAACTCTTGTAGTGCAGGAAGGACAAACAGCAACCGTGAATTTGACGCAGCAGGTAGTTGGTAATGTCACCCAAACTACAACAACAGGTGACAATCCACTCATTACTACAACTGCTGATATTCAAGAGGCGGGCCTTATTCTAGGGGTTAATGTTGAGCGAATTGATGACAATGGCTTCGTTTCTCTATCGGTTTCTCCCCGTGTAAGTGCCATTGGTGGAACGGCAAGAGTTGGTCAGCAGGAAATTGCTTTACTTGCGGAACGCTCACTGAGTTCGGGAACTATCCGTCTGCGTGATGGCCAAACTCTAATTCTCTCAGGTATTATTCAAGACCAAGAGAGGACAACCGTTAGCAAGCTGCCAATTTTAGGAGATCTGCCAATTATTGGTGCTTTATTTAGGAGCACGAATCGTCAGAACCAAAGGGCTGAAGTAATCGTTCTGCTGACACCTCAAATTATGGATGACTCTGATCGCTCCGCCTACGGGTATAACTATACTCCTAGCCCAGATGTGCGTCAGATTCTAGAACGAGGTAATCGTCGTAACTAAACTGAATCAATAATTCAGGCACCCAAGTATGAGAGTACTTTGGGTGCCATTCGTTTTATAAAAACACAATGATTAAGTGTATGAAGGCTTGGATCTTCGTTACGGTCGTCTTGTCTACTCCAGTGTGGAGCGGAACTCTGCTAACAAGGGCTGAGAATTCTGATCACCTTAGGCAACTGTTATCAACAAAGCAATGCCAAAAGTGTGACTTGAGTGGAGCTGGCTTAGTATTGGCGGATTTATCTAATGCTGATCTTAGAGAGGCGGACTTAAGTGGCGTCAACCTAAGCCGAGCAAACTTGACGAATGCTAACTTGAGCGGTGCCAAACTATTGGGGGCAAGCCTATTTGGTGCCAATTTAGGTGGTGCTAATCTACGTGGTGCTGACTTGGGTTCTGCTGATTTGAGAACCGCTTACTTGTGGAATGCTGATCTGCAGAATGCTAATTTAATTAATACACTCCTCAAAGGATCTATTGGGCTGGCAGCCTCTGCTGTGACTGCTGAAGAGGTCTATAAATGGGCGCTCGAAGAAGCTCAAGTTAGTAACCACGGAGTAGCGGTTGATTACTACAATCAAGCCTTGATTCTGAAGCCAGACTTTGCTCCAGGCTACTTAGGGCGTGCAATTTCTCGGTATCGTTTAGGTGATGGGTCAGGCGGTATTCAAGATGCGCAATACGCTGAGCGACTGTTTACGCATCAAGGTAATCTGCAAGGTTCTCAAACTTCTCAAGCTTTGATTAAGGAGATACAAACTCCTCCTAAATCGGCGAAGCAAGGTGGAGGAGGGGGAGGGTTACTTAGCATTCTAGGTTCTGTATTACAACTTTTTCTATTTTGAAAATAAGCTAGGCTACTCGATTTGACCTTTTTTGGGTACAAAGTTGTGTTTACTCAGCCAGCTTGGTGAGTCTAATTACCTAAAAAATCCTGAGATCTATATATCTTAAAGGTTTCAACGATCCATATTAGGCGAGTACACCTTAGAATAAGGCATTGAAAATTCGAGTCTGCGGGACTTTCAGCCATTTTGGCTGAGTTCTTCTCGGATGATCACTCTACAATCTCACCTGGAGATTAGGACAGTAATATCTATCTTCTTAAAAAAGGAGATTCAAACGCATGAATAAAGGTGAATTAGTTGACGCGATCGCCGATAAGGCGAGTGTGACCAAAAAGCAAGCAGATGCGGTCTTGACTGCGGCTTTGGAAACCATTGTTGAAGCGGTTTCTACAGGCGATAAAGTCACGCTAGTCGGCTTTGGCTCTTTTGAGTCACGGGAGCGCAAGGCTCGTGAGGGACGCAATCCCAAAACGGGTGACAAAATGGAAATCCCAGCGACCAAAGTTCCTGCCTTCTCGGCAGGTAAGTTATTTAAGGAGAAGGTCTCGCCTCCCGAAAAATAGCTACTTTTCACTAGTGAGGCCGCTCTTTGAGCCGTCCAATCCACGGGGGGAACTTAGCTTGGGCAGCAGCGCTGGCGGGCTGTCCCCCTGCTGCTATTCTTGATTTCTCTGCCAGCATTAATCCTTTAGGCCCCCCTGAGTCTGCGATCGCGGCAATTCAAGCTCACTTATCTGAGCTGACGGCTTATCCTGATCCAGACTACGCTCAACTCCGAGCCGTTCTGGGTCAGGCTCATAGCTTACCTGTAGACTGGCTCTTGCCAGGCAATGGTGCTGCTGAGTTGTTGACTTGGGCCTGTAGAGATTTATCTGCGCTGGGGGTGACTGGCTTAATTACCCCCGCGTTTAGCGACTATGGGCGAGCCCTAAAAGCATTTAACAGTTCTGTGCTTGAGTGCCCGTTCGATAATTTTGGTTTGCCAGTTTTGGATGTTGGGTCAGTCATTGAACCCCTAACATCCAAAATTGCTTCCCAGACCAGGGGCTTGTTGATTAATAACCCTCACAATCCGACTGGACAGCTATTTTCCAGAGAAAGTATTCTGCCATATTTAGAGCAATTTGCTTTGGTGGTGGTAGATGAAGCCTTTATGGACTTCTTGCCGCCAGAGCAGCAGCAAAGCTTGATTGAGGTGGTGCAGAAATATCCCAATCTGGTAATTTTGCGATCGCTCACCAAGTTCTACAGTTTGCCTGGTTTGCGCTTAGGCTATGCCATTGCTCACCCAGAGCGCTTAAGGCGCTGGCAGCAATGGCGAGACCCTTGGCCTGTGAATGTACTAGCGGCGGCAGCAGCGGCAGCGGTGGTTCAGGATATAACGTTTCAGGCACAGACTTGGGCTTGGTTGCCAGTAGCGCGATCGCATCTTTACCAAGGTTTGGCTCAGTTACCAGGATTGCAACCTTACCAGGGGGCTGCGAACTTTTTACTCGTGAAGTCGGAGCAGTCCACTGTAGAAGTGCAAAAGAATTTGTTGTTGTGTGAGCAGATTTTGATTCGGGAGTGTGTCAGTTTTCCTGAGTTGGGCGATCGCTACTTTCGAGTTGCGGTTCGTACGGAGGCTGAAAATCAAAGGTTAATCACAGGGTTGGCTAAGATTCTTTAGAGAGTGCTTGTGTTAGGCAGCGTGTCTAACGCCTCATCCAAATCAATCTGGTGAACGACTAAAAGCATGTCAGTTGAATACGATTTGGTGGTGGTTGGCGGCACACTTGCGGGTGGCTATGCGGCAAGGATGGCTGCTGAGTTCAAAGCGCGAGTTGCTTGGGTCGTGCCGGAAGACTGGGGAAATCAGGGCTTAGCCTCTGAGTGGATTTCCCATGCTGCTCTAGCTCATTTAGGCGAGATGACAGAGCAGGTCTACCAGAGCCGACAATTAGGGTGGTTGGGGCAGACAATCGAGGCTGGAGCTTCGCCTGGGTCTGTGCAGTGGTCTGGGGTTGAGCAATGGCTGCAACAGGTTGCGAGTAACTGGGAAGAGCAAAACTCACCCACAATTTTGTCTGCGCTGGGAGTTGAGATGATTTTTAGCGCGGGGCAGTTTTGCCGTCGGCCTCGGTTTGCTTTCACTGTCAGCGATCGCTTGATCCGAGCTCGATCCTATCTATTGGCTTTAGAGAGCCACCCCTTCATTCCAGACATTCCGGGGCTGAGCAGTGTGGGATTTTTGACTACCACTGGCTTTCCTCAGGCGATCGCTAACCAAGCAATGCCCGAAACAGTGGTGATTTTAGGCAGTGATCCGACCGGAATTGAATTGGCTCAAACTCTAACACGCTTGAATATTCAGGTGACGTTGGTGCTGGGAAGCGATCGCATTTTGCCCCATGAAGATGCAGAAGTGGCGTTTTTGTTGCAAGCGCAGTTGGAAGCCATAGGCGTTCGGATTTTGACGAATACGCTAGTGGCTCAGGTGAGAGAGATCGAGCAGAAAAAATGGGTGCAAGCAGGCAATCAGGCGATCGCGGCAGATGAGATTGTGGTGGCAATGGGACAGCAACCGCAGGTGGAGTCGCTTAATTTAGAGGCGGCAGGAGTCGAATGGTCATCGCAGGGAGTTTGGTGCAACCAAAAACTGCAAACTACAAATCCACGAGTTTATGTCTGTGGCAACTCGATCTCAGGTTATCTGGCTCCTCACGTAGCCCAGTATGAAGCAGCGATCGCCCTGAAAAATGCCCTCTTTTTCCCGCGCCACAGCGCCAACTACCAAGGAATTCCCACAACGCTAGCTACTGATCCAGCCTTGGCCCGAGTGGGTTTGACAGAGCCAGAAGCTAGACAACGTTACGGCAAGGATGTCTTGGTTTTACGGCAAGACCTCAAAAGTTTGGCGCTGGCGCAGATTCGGGCTGAAACTACCGGATTGTGTAAGTTGGTGGTGCATCGCAATGGGTCGATTCTGGGAGCCCATATTTTGGGATCAGAGGCGAGTGAGCTGATTGCTGTGATGGCTCTAGCCATGCGCCAGAATCTAAAGATTGACGCGATCGCTGACTTAGCCGTTCCTTCTCCCACGTTTGCTGAAATCCTGAGCCAAACGGCAACGGCATGGCAACTGCACCGCTTTAAGCACAACTCCATGTGGCAAAACTTTTTGGAAGCTTGGTTAAATTTCCGGCGATCGTGGTCTTCTTAGAGCTGCGTTCACCGATGTTTTAGACCCGTGCCAGCGTTACGGCTTCTGGTTGGTCTTGATATTTACCGCGACGAGTTTCGTAGTTAACCGCGCAAGGCTCACCTTCTAAAAATAGGAGTTGTACCACACCTTCATTGGCGTAAATGCGGCAGTCAGCACTGGAAGAGTTAGAAAACTCTAGAGTCAGGTGCCCACGCCAGCCAGCTTCCGCAGGGGTCAGGTTAGCGATGATGCCTGCTCTGGCATAGGTTGACTTGCCAATGCAGATTACCGTGGCATTGGTAGGAACTTCCAGCCGTTCTAGCGCTACCCCCAAGGCATAGGAGTGAGCAGGCAACACAAAATAGCTGCCATTATTGTCTGTATGGAGCTTAGTTGGCTCTAAATTTTCTGGGTTGAAATTCTTTGGATCAATCACCGTGCCCGGGATGTGGCGGAAGATGCGAAACTCAGCAGGTGATAAGCGAATGTCGTAGCCGTAGCTTGAGAGGCCATAGCTAATCACAGGGCGAATTGCTAAGTTGGCATCTCCAGAGACTTCCCGAATCAACTGCGGCTCAAAAGGCGTAATCATGCCCTTTGCAGCCATTTCTGTAATCCATGTGTCGTTCTTAATCATCCCGCTTCCCCCAAATCCGAATCCCATGTTTCCCAAAGCAGAGTTAAATTACACCCATCGCAGTCACTAGGGCAATATTCTGTGCTAATTTGTGACTTCTCACTGACTTCTAACTAATAGTTGTGAGCCTAAGGTTGGTGGCTGCGGCGGAGTTCTGTGATTTGATCAGCAACATCTAAGATGGCTGGAGGCATTTCTGGCCCCGTCAAAATCACATCTACATGGCTAGGCCGCTTCTGTAAGAAAGCCAGCACTTCTGTTTCTGGAATTAAGCCAAAGTTGATCGCTAAACTTAATTCATCCAAGACAACCAAATCGTAGTTGCCCTGCATCACCACTGATTGGGTATGATGCCACAAATCTAGAAGCGATCGCATTTCAGCTTCGTCTAGATGAGGCGTGTCGATGCAGCGGGGTAAATCGCAGCGAATCCAGTCGAGGTTTTGCCCTAGCCGTACCGGATGCTCATGCCCTTGGCCAATACCACCTTTGAGAAACTGCACCACTAAAACTGATGTGCCTTGCCCAGCGATTCGGAGCGCTTGTGCCATCACACTTGTGAAAAAGCTGCGATGCGAACAAGTGAAAACCTGTACCAATCCTTCGATCGCGTGGGGGAAGCGGCGACTGACTTCTGCAACAGTTCGACGTTCTCCAAGACCTTGCGTTTTGAGGGAATTTAGGGC
The DNA here is from genome assembly GCF_014695385.1 of Trichocoleus sp. FACHB-46. Classification (NCBI taxonomy): domain Bacteria; kingdom Bacillati; phylum Cyanobacteriota; class Cyanophyceae; order Leptolyngbyales; family Trichocoleusaceae; genus Trichocoleus; species Trichocoleus sp. FACHB-46. Next base: position 32,764 of record NZ_JACJOD010000008.1, read on the forward strand.
TGGGGTTTCAATTTGGGAAACCATAAGGCAGGTCACGATCCAGTCAGGACTTTAAAGCGAGCAGTTCAGGCAGTAGATGCAGCGTAGAAAGCGAAATATAGCGTAGATTGCTCCGAACTCCCCTCATCAAACACTAGATGTGTGAGTCCGTCAATAGTCGTTTGTGGGTGCATTTCTATTAAGCCAAGTCTAAGCTTAGAAAGCATCTAGAGCAGGACAGAGCTAGAGAAGCTTAATGAAGCTCCATGAATCTTGGGGATTGCTGCCAAAATTTATCGTTTCTCACGAACTTCAGCTAATAATGAGAAAAACTGGCAGCAGGTAGGAGTATAGGGCCGTGAGATTGGTGATTCTGGGTGGGCCAGGCGCAGGCAAAGGAACTCAAGCTCAGCACCTCTGCCGTCATTTTGAGATTCCCTTAATTTCCACAGGAGAGATGTTGCGACAGGCGATCGCGGCTCAGACTCCCCTCGGTCAGCAAGTCCAAGCTTTTGTTGAAAAAGGCGAACTGGTCCCTGACGAAACCATGATTCAACTAATGCGGCAGCGACTGCTGCAAGCCGATACGAGCCGAGGTTGGCTCTTAGAAGGGCATCCCCGCACCGCTTTTCAAGCCGAGGAACTAGATTTTCTTTTGGAAGACTTAAATCAGCACCTGAACCAAGCAATCTGGCTAGACGCGCCGGATAATGTGTTGATGCGCCGCTCGATCGCTCGACAACGCAGCGACGATACGCCAGAGGTGATCCAGCACCGAATTGAGTCATTCCGAGACTACACCATGCCGATGTTGGACTATTACGAACACCGCGATCGCTTACTCAAAATCAACAGCAACCAATCTATCGAACAAGTGCATCAGGAAATTTTGCAGCACCTACAATGATCGGCAGGATGCTGCAAACCACAACTGCTGTATCCTAACTGATGCGTTTGAGGCAAAGGCGTGAATTCAGAAGGGCTCCTTACAAAAATGGCATTCCAGCGTACCGACGGTCGCCAACCTGACCAACTGCGTCCCATCAGCTTCGAGCGTCACTTCACCCGGTTTGCTGCCGGCTCCGTGTTGACCCGTTGTGGCGATACCCAAGTTCTTTGTACGGTCACCATTCAACCCAAAGTACCCAGATTTTTGGAAGGCAAAGGTCAAGGTTGGCTGACCGCAGAATACCGCATGCTGCCCGGTGCCACTCCCCAACGTCACGAACGAGAATTTCTTAAGCTGTCTGGGCGCACTCAAGAAATTCAGCGCTTAGTTGGCCGTAGCTTACGGGCTGCCCTCGATATGGAAGCCTTAGGCGAACGCACAATCACGATTGATGCAGATGTCTTGCAAGCCGACGCTGGCACCCGCACCACCGCCATCACTGGAGGCTTTGTCGCCCTCCAAGACGCGATCGCCCAACTAATCCAAAAAGGCGACCTAGAGCGATCGCCCATCCGCCACCAAATCGCCGCAGTCTCCGTCGGTTGGCTAGAAGACCAACCCATCCTCGACCTCAACTATGTAGAAGACGTAGCCGCCAAAGTAGACCTCAACGTCGTCCTCAACGACCAGCTCGGCGTCATCGAAGTTCAAGGCACCGCCGAAGAAGGAGCCTTCAGCCGCACCCACCTCAATCAAATGCTAGACCTAGCCGAAAAAGGCATCCAAGAGTTGTTTGAAGCCCAACGCCAAGCCTTAGTGGATTGAGGAGGGCGAATCGCAAATTTTATTTTTGATTCTTCAGCTTCATAGTGGTGGGGTAGTCATCATGTAACCACCCTAGGGTAACCTTGAAGAATAAAAAGAAGAAGCGGAGTACATCAGCATCTATACTCCGCTTCTTCTTAGAGAAGAATTTCCTTTTGATATTTTGAGAGACTCGGATTAGGCGTTATTCCAACCAAGGGAGTTAGATGTCGCTTCAATAGCTGAATCGTGTCTCCCCCAACCTTCATCAATTGTTTGTCCGACAGCCTCACAGGCTGCATCATGTCTTTCCCAGCCTTCCTCTTCATTCTCAATAAGTTTTCCCATAGCCCACTCGCCAGCTTTGCCACTTGCGCCAGTTAGAAAAGCACCTAAGATTGGATCAATCGGCATCCGAAATATCCCTGTAATGAATACCACTCTTAAAGTATGGCTTTCATAGTTTGTATTTTGGTGAAGCTAGTATAGAGAAATAGGAAGTTTTGATTAAATTAAAATGTGCTTAGAATTTATCTGAAGGGTTAAATCTTTCGCCAATAATGTATACAGCATCTTGACAATTGTGAGCTTTTAGTAATTTAAGTGATAAAACAAACCGAACTGTAAATATACTTAGGTCGATTGGTTTGATTAAAAGTTAAGAAAGATCCTAGTTTGTAGAAGGGACTAATAGCCCCATCAACGCTGATTTGTGCATACAACCGTTTTAAGCCAAATCACAAACAGTTAAAAATCATTGCGGCTTCTCTACCGATTAAGCCACACAAATAGCCCCTCCATCCCAAGACAGATAAGGGTTTGACGCGATCGCCCCACTCTCCTTAACCCCAATGTGCCTACACTCACCTTCCCGCCATCTTTGAGACAATCAAAAGCGACTCACACTATAAACCCATCACACCCCACGATTGCGATCGCTGAGCCGTTACTTCCTTGGTGCCAGAAGGTGTAAGAACTTTTTGCCAAAGGTTTTGACTTCTGCAATTTCCCTCAGCGGAGTGGTCGATGACAACCGAGATTAAGGGACACCGGATATGAAATTGGCTTACTGGATGTATGCAGGCCCCGCCCACATTGGCACCCTCCGCATTGCCAGCTCTTTCAAAAATGTGCATGGCATCATGCATGCTCCCCTAGGAGATGACTACTTCAACGTCATGCGATCGATGCTAGAGCGGGAGCGAGACTTTACCCCAGTAACCGCCAGCATCGTAGACCGCAACGTCTTGGCCCGTGGCTCTCAAGAAAAAGTAGTAGATAATATCACTCGCAAAGACGCAGAAGAGCATCCTGACCTGATCGTGCTGACTCCCACCTGCACCTCCAGCATTCTGCAAGAAGATCTGCAAAACTTCGTCGATCGCGCCCAAGAAGCCTCAGTAGCGGATGTTCTACTAGCTGACGTGAACCATTACCGCTTCAACGAAATGCAGGCTGCCGATCGCACCTTAGAGCAAATCGTGCAGTACTACATCGCGAAGGCCCGCAAAAAAGGCGACCTCCCGGAAGGCAAAACCGCCAAGCCCTCCGTTAACATCATTGGCATCTCTACCCTGGCGTTCCACAGCCACCACGACTGCACCGAGCTGAAGCGGTTGATGGCTGACTTGGGCATTGAGATCAACGAGATTATTCCAGAAGGAGCATCTGTTCTCAATCTCAAGAACCTGCCCAAAGCTTGGTTTAACTTGGTGCCTTATCGCGAACTCGGCTTGATGACAGCTCGCTACCTCGAAAAAGAGTTTGGCACTCCTTATGTAGACATCACGCCGATGGGTGTAGTAGAGACGGCGCGTTGTATTCGCAAGATTCAACAAGTCATCAACGCCCAAGGTGCAAACGTTGACTACGAAAACTTTATCAACGAGCAAACCCTGCATGTCTCGCAAGCGGCCTGGTTCTCTCGCTCCATCGACTGCCAAAACCTCACAGGTAAAAAGGCCGTAGTCTTTGGCGACAACACCCACGCCGCCGCCATGACCAAGATTTTGGCCCGTGAGATGGGGATTCAGGTAGTCTTAGCAGGCACCTATTGCAAGTACGATGCTGATTGGTTCCGTGAGCAGGTTAGCGAGTACTGCGACGAAATCTTGATTAGTGATGACAATGGCGCAATTGGAGATGCGATCGCCCGCTTGGAGCCTTCTGCCATCTTCGGCACCCAAATGGAGCGCCACGTCGGCAAACGCCTCGATATTCCCTGCGGTGTGATTGCGGCCCCCATCCACATCCAAAACTTCCCGATCGGCTACAAGCCCTTCCTTGGCTACGAAGGCACTAACCAAGTCGTCGATTTGGTCTACAACTCCTTCACCCTCGGCATGGAAGACCACTTGCTAGAAATCTTCGGCGGTCACGACACCAAGGAAGTCATCACCAAGGGCATCTCTGCCGACTCTGACCTCGGTTGGAGCCGCGATGGCCTAGCTGAACTGAACAAAATTCCCGGTTTTGTCCGTGGCAAGGTGAAGCGGAACACCGAAAAATTTGCCCGCGAACGTGGCATCGGCGAAATCACCGCTGAAGTTCTCTACGCAGCCAAAGAAGCGGTTGGTGCTTAGCAATTAGTAGTTAGCTATTAGCTTTTAGTTATTCTGGGGGTAGCCATTAAGGTTATCCCTTTTATTTTTGATAAGGTTTTTTAAATGACCGCTCGCGACCAAGTTAAGCAAGAAATCGATCGCCTCAATGAAGAACAGCTTAATCAAGTACAGGATTTTATTGCTTTTATTAAATTTCAAAATAGACGAACAATGAGTACTTTCAATGATAACCAGCTTGCTGATTTGTATAATGAATCCGCTGCAGAAGATCGAGAACTCGCTGAAGTTGGAATGAGCAGTTACGAAGAAATGCTGCAACAAGAAGACATCAGATGAACGTTAAGCGAGGCGAAGTTTGGCTAGCGGACTTAAACCCAACTCAAGGTTCTGAGCAGTCTGGTATGCGGCCAGTCAGTGTTTTTCAAAATGATTTGATTTCCAGATTTAGCACTACAGCGATCGCAATTCCATTAACAACCAAATTCCGCCATGCTTCTCTACCAACTTGTTTGCTAATCAGTCAGGGTGAAGGAGGTTTAGCTCAAGATTCAGTTGCTTTATGCCACCAAATGCGAGTTCTAGATAAAACTCGATTACAACGAAAACTGGGTGAGCTAGTGCCAGAGACATTAACGCTTCTGGAAAGCGTTGTATTTATGACTTTAGGGTATTGAATTCAGTCATCCCATAACTCACCTAACTGCTACTAATCGTCTGTCGCAACGGCAAACTATCACGCTTTAGTTGGGCCTTGAGAGTTTCTAGGTAATCGAGCTGGGATTTGTAGTCGGCGGCAGTTTTCTTCCATTGGACTTTACGATGGAGCGCAGCGCGGGCTAACTCTTCTCGGCCTTGTTTCAGAGCCGCTAGAGCCACACGGTGCCAAGTGTTCTCTTCTTTTTGGGCGTGTTGATACTGCGGTCGGAGGGTACTTTCTGCCGAAGCAATGTTGTCTAGAGCTTGGTGGTACAACTCCATCGACTTAGCAGGAGATGAATTGTCGATCGCCTCATTGATCAGCTTGTCAGTTCCAGGCAAGCTAATTCTGACAGCATCTAAGCCAAAATTGCGAAGTTGAGCACTTTCATTCACTCCGGTTTTGCACCAGGTGGTAAAGTGCTCACAATTGTTGGTCGTGAGATTGTAAGCTGATTCCCCAATGCGGCTCTCGGCTCGTTGTATTACCACATCGGGAAGATAGGAAGTGGTGTAGCGTTTCACATAGACGGGTTGCCCCATCGCAAACTCCGCCATTGAGGTGCGCGAAATCCGGGCAACTTCGGTTTTGCGGTAGTGAATCACTGTGCCGTCGCCACAGTCGATGCCGTGATGCTCATAGAGACCTGGTAGCCCCATGAACTCGCGCATCACGTAGATCTGATCTCCTCGTGCCATGAAATAAATATCCTGTCTAGAACTGCTGATCTGCCAACTCGATCCTAGACTGCAATTTCTGCGATCGCCGTTGCTACCTCACGCGCAGTTGTGTAGCGTTGTTCTGGCTGAGGATGGGTAAGCGTGCGAATGACGGGAATTAAGGCAGGCGGCAAGTCAGGGACATACTCAGCGTAGAGCCTCGCGCCTTGGTCGCGATGGCCGTAAAACAAACTAGGGTCTTCCCCGGTGAGTAAATAAATCAGGAGTGGGCCGAGAGGATATAAATCAGATGCGATCGATGTTTCACCTACTTCTTGCTCAGGGGCCATATACCCCGGTGTGCCAATGGGTTTACCAGGTTCGACTGCCGCAACCTTAACTGATCCAAACCCAATTAAAGCAATTTCATGGCCGCTGACTGGGATGGCTCGTCTGATTAAGTGCTGTGGCTGTATGTCTCGATGCAGAACTGGGGGCGTGAGATTGTGGAGATAGTCGAGCGCTTCACAAATTTCTGTCATCCAAGCGATCGCCTGGGCCAGAGGTATAGGACCACTCGCGGCGACATCTTGGGCTAAGCTGTGCCCGTAGATCAACTCCATCGCCAAATACGGCTGCCCCGATACGGCAAAAGTATTGATTAGCCGTGGCAACCCAGGATGATCAAATTGCTTGAGTAAATTGACTTCTTGCGCCAATAAGTCTTTAGCTTGCGGATGGTCCGACCATTCTGAATTTAAGGTTTTGAGCACGACGCTCTGCCCGTCTCGCCAAGCCCAGTAAGTAATGCCCATTTCGCCGTGATTCAGCGTCTGCAAGACCTGGTACTTGCCCAAAAGCTGCTGAATCTGAAGCGGTTCGCCACAATCTAGGCAAAAGCGTAGTTCTGGGCTAGCCCGCTGATGCTGACAACTTACCTTGGTGGCTGGAACTGGAGAGATTTTAGTAGGTTGAAGTTGCCGCTCTCCATCAACGGTGACAACCTTTCTTGCGCCCGTGGTTTGAGTAGAATCAGGCTCCTCCAACGGAGCGGGTAACCGCAAATGCGGAGGCACAGGAATCGTGCTGACTTGAGCGCTAGTCTCCTCTAAAACATCGCTAGCGTCTTCGTCTAGTTTGGTTCGTGCTTGTTGAGCCAAGGTACGCTCTCCAGAGAGCGTTTTAGGCAGTTCTTTCATTGCCTCCGCTCCAATGCGAATCTGAATATTCGGCCCAGAGCGGGCAAGCCGAATAATTACCCCATCAATGACAGGCGCGTGCGTGATGCGCTTGCCCTCTAAGTAAGTACCATTGGTTCCGATGCTGACAATTTCCCAACTAGAACCATTACGCCGCACTTCAACATGGTGACGCGACACTACTGCACTGTAGAGCACGACATGATTGTCCGTTGACCGCCCAATTCGAATCACTGGCTCTTGATCGAAGACCCAGGTTTGCACCGGAATATGCTGGAGAGGATGGAGGAGAGTCAGAGTAATCACACTGGCGATGCTAAGTCTGAAATAACAGAAGTATCGCAGCCGAGGCAGCAATAACTTTAGAGCTTTTCTATATCCTAATCCTAGGCGGCTTCAACTCAATTTCGTTGAGCAATTTTCCATCAATTGATGGTAGTTCAGAGTTGGCAAAGTGAGCAATTATTTGTTTTTTATTTGCAAACGCAGCCCAGAGGCTAGAGGGCTTACGTCGCTAGCTCTCTAATAATTTGAATTCGATAAAATTGTTAAGAAGTTATTAAGAAATCTGGAATAAAAAGGTGACTCGATCGCCCTTACCCAAAGAAATGCGATCGCCTGAGCGCAAACGATGACGGTTGCCCAAGGGGATCAGCATGTTGTTGATGTAGGTGCCATTAGAGCTACCCACATCCTCAATGTAGAACGCATCTCCCTCTACCCGAATATCCGCATGGATACGAGAGACGATTTCTGAGTCAGGAAACCCAGACACATCAATATCTGGAGGAATGCGATCGTTCCACTTGCCGATGTGGATGAGAGACAACTGGGGGGGCAATTCCAGAGGCGTATCGGTGCGTAAATGCAGTAGTTTGGCTGTCTGTTGTTGCAGCCGCGTGTGGGAGTCGCTAGAGACGACGGGAGATGGCACGGGAAAGTCACTTGCGAGGGGTGGCGGGAGCAATTCCTTGCCTAGTGATCCAGAGAGAGGCGCAACATCAGGCACACTGTTGCCTAATTCATTGCTCTCTGGCCCCAAAGAATTAGTGGTAAATAGATCTGACTGACTGGCTGAACTAGAGTTACCGGGTGTCGCTGCTCCTACAAATTCTACAAAGGAGGGCATGGAGGTTTCCTCAACACCCGGTAGTGGGGTATTGGTGCGTAGGTTAAAGCCACATTGACCGCAGAAATTAGCATCGGTCTGTACAGTTGCACCACAGTTGGAGCAGTTGGTAGTGGCAGGTAACGGGGTGTAGCAAGCCTCGCACTGCACTGCGCCTTCAGGATTTTGGTGGTTGCAATTGGGACAGACAATCATGAAAGTTTCTCTTCTGCCGAAATCATGCCAGGGGATAACCAGACAGCTAGTACTCAATCTTAACCATTTATGGCTTGTCCAGCGGCAGCGTCAAATAGCCACCAAAGTTCTCCTTGCGGTTGGACTAAGCGAGCCGGATAGGTCATGGCATCGGCTGTAGGGGCAAAAATTTCTTTGAGAGCAGCTTGCTTGTTGGCACCAGCCACTACAAACACAACGTATCTCGCGGCATTAATCAGGGGAGCAGTAAAGGTGAGGCGTGGCTGACCATCTTTATTTCCCACAGTAATCAGCCGATCTTGCACTTGCAGGGCTGCTGTATGCGGAAACAAAGATGCCGTATGTCCATCATCTCCTAAGCCCAAGAGAATCACATCCAAAGCAGGCAAGGCTTGACCCTGTAACACTTCTCGCAGGTGAGATTCGTAGTCTTGAGCCGCGATCGCCGGATCGGCAGCTTCAGTTGGCATTGGGTGAATATTCTCGGCAGGAATCTGGACGCGATCGAGCCAAGCTTTACGAGCCATCCCCTGGTTGCTGTCCGGGTGGTCAGCAGGAACGTAGCGCTCATCGCCCCAAAACACATGGATTTGGCCCCAAGGCAAATCTTGAGTCGCGAGAGCTTCGTATAGTGGCTTAGGTGTGCTGCCACCAGAAAGAGCGATAGTGCATCGTCCTCGCTCTGCGATCGCCGCTTGAATTTTTTCTACAACCACTTCCAGCGATCGCTGAATCAGAGCTGTGGTGTCTGGCAAAACTTCTACAATTTTGTTCATTGGTTTTTGATGAGGCAGGTCTATAGGCATGGTAGAGGTGATGCAGTTCTATCATGCTGGCATCAAGGATTTCTCAAATATTCCTTATGTATAAATAATTGAGCTTTAACCTAAATCAGCCTTGTTGGGTAGATACACAGCTTAGAGTTGCATAACTGTTTTTCCAGATTTGCAGGCTAGGGACCATCCGAGTATTAAGCATCACTCTTTAAACAGCTCCCAAATCTACCTAACTTACAAACTGCTAGTTAATTTTCTGTGTAACTAATATATTGACCTCTTAGATCAACCTAACTAGTCAGTGATATGGCACTATCTATCACTGACTAGTTAGGTTGAGTTTAGATAAATGGTTGCCAGTTATGGCGCGATCGCAGGAGGGAAATACTGTAACTAGAAACTTCCTAGTTGCATTTATAACAACGATCGCGCCCCTGTCAATACTTAGATAAATTAAAAAATGAATTATTAATGATTGCTTAAAGGCAATTTTAAGAGGAACTAAAAGTTACCTGAAAGAAGTAAATTGATTTGGAATTTAACCTGTTACGTATTTATAATTTCCTCTGACCCGCTAACCTTGACTTGTCTAGACTGAAAGAATTTACTAGCGGTTGTACTTGACACATTGTCCTGTTTGCTCGCAAGTGAACAGGGATAACAAACGAGTATGCTGAATCTAGCTCAGCTTGAAGCAGACAATCACTAAACCACTCTGAAGCCCAATGAAAGCAACTGATAGCCGTCAACTCTCTGCGATCGCCTCCCAAACGCTCAAATACGTGGGAATCATTTTGATTCTGGCTGCTCTGATTGACTATGCCGTGTTGCTGGTACCCTCCGATGTACCCGCCAAACTCAGCAGCTTAGAAGGACTGAAATGGCAAATCGCCCTATTTAGCCAATTTGTCGATCGCGGAGTTGTGCCACTGCTGGGTTTTGTCCTCCTATTTACTGGAGTTTGGGTTGATAGTGTTTCGGGTGCACCTCCAGAGCGACAAAAAGCTTGGCAAAACATCAGCTTTGCTTCTCTCTTGCTAGCCAGCCTGCTGGGTTTTGTCTTCTTAGTGTTGTCTCCTTTGCATTTCAGCAACACCTACCGAGCGAACCAGCAAACTCGGACGCAGATTTCTCAAGAAGCGGGACAAGCAGAGGGACAGCTCAATCAACAACTGCAACAAATTAACAGTTTGGTCAAAAGCGACTCACAACTGAATCAAGCGATCGAGAGTGGACAGATTAAAGGGGAACAGTTAGCCCAAGTTCAAGCTCTCAAGAGCCAGATTCAGCAACAACTCCAATCTGATCCACAAGCACTCGATAAAAAAGCGAAAGATGCCCAAACTCAAATCCGCACTCGCCGCCTCGATTTAGAAAAACGTGCCAATGCTGAGTTTCTCAAGTCTGGATTGCGGGTAGGACTCAGCAGTTTGCTCCTAGCAATTGGGTACATTACGGTTGGTTGGACTGGATTGCGGCAATTGGGAGCAGGGTCTCGGAAAGCGGGTCGCTAGTTATAGCTTCAAGAGTATCTCTGGCTGCACGAGCCTATGAGCACTGACATGCCTGCTGATATGCCTAAGGCTGGGGGGTGCATCTCTACCAACGCAATGCTTCTGCTGCACTAACCCCCCTCACCCAAAAAACTGAGCTATGTTCTCGATTTACATCCTCACCTACAACGAAGAAACTGAGATTGCGGCTTGTATTGAGTCAGCTTTGCTCTCAGATGATGTGGTTGTGGTTGATTCCTTGAGCAGCGATCGCACAGTAGAGGTGGCCCAGCGCTATCCTGTCCGAGTTGTGCAGCATCAGTTCGAAAGCCACGGACAGCAACGAACTTGGATGCTCCAATCAGTTCCGGTCAAGCATGAGTGGGTTTACATCCTAGAAGCAGATGAGCGGATGACGCCAGAGCTGTTTCAAGAATGCCTGACAGCGATGCAAAGCCAGGACTACATCGGCTACTACGTGGCTGAGCGAGTGATGTTCCTAGGGCAGTGGATTCGGCGCAGCACACAGTACCCCCGTTATCAAATGCGGCTCTTTCGCCGCGATCAGGTTTGGTTCGATGACTACGGCCACACCGAGCGCGAAGTGTGTAATGGCCCCACCGGATTTCTGAAAGAAACCTATCCCCACTACACCTGTGGGAAAGGCTTGAGTCGATGGATTGATAAGCACAACCGCTACTCCAGCGACGAAGCCCAAGAAACCCTAAAGCAGCTAGAAACGGGCACCGTCAAGTGGCAGGATCTATTTTTTGGTGCGTCTGAAGTAGAACGACGGCGAGCCCTGAAAGATCTATCTTTACGCTTGCCCTTCAGGCCGCTGATTCGCTTTTTCTACATGTATTTCTTGCTGGGCGGCCTTCTGGATGGCCGAGCGGGGTTTGCTTGGTGTACCTTGCAAGCTTTTTATGAATACCTAATTCTGCTCAAAGCTTGGGAAATCAAGCACTTGCCGCCGCCCGTGGTCTCAGAAAACTCGGTTTTGGCGATCGCTGAACCTACTGAGATAGATTCTGTGACGGTCAATTGACAACTGTATTCTTGATTCCATAAATATCAAATCCATAAAAGCAGTATTCTCGGATACATAGCAGGCCGCAAACAGGTAATAATTGCTCTAAGATATGCCTTTGGTTATCGGATGCAGTCCTGCTGCTCCGGTAATTTTTGGAATAAACATTAAAATTGAAATAAATCTTTACAGGGTTTGCAAATAAGAGAAGACGCTGAGTTGTCACCATTCCTTTGAGGCAGCTAATCAGGGATTCCATATAGACAGGGCACAATGGACGTAATCCTTCCTGAGAAACCAAGCTCAATAGACGGTTTCAGTCTAAACTCCTTGCCGCTCGGTCTCATTCACAACTTTAGTGATAGCAGCCAAATTTTCCAGCCGATTGAAGGAGAGTGGGTTGTCTGTGTTCCAACGCCTAAAGCAGGACTTAAAAAATGATCTGATTGCGGGGCTGCTCGTTGTCATTCCCTTAGCCACGACCATCTGGTTGACGATTACTGTTGCTAATTGGGTGATTAACTTTTTGACGCGCGTCCCGAAGCAACTCAACCCTTTTGACGGCTTTCACCCCATCCTAGTCAACTTCCTCAATTTTGCTGTGGGCCTAACGGTGCCATTGCTCTTGATTTTGGTAATTGGCTTAATGGCTCGAAATATCGCAGGACGGTGGCTGCTAGATTTTGGAGAGCGGTTGTTGCAGGCGATTCCGTTAGCGGGGGCAGTTTACAAAACGCTGAAGCAACTGCTAGAAACGTTGCTGAAAGATTCTAACAATCGCTTCCGTCGAGTCGTGTTGGTGGAGTATCCCCGTCGAGGAGTCTGGGCGATCGCCTTTGTCACCGGAGTGATCAGTGGCGACATTCAGGCGCACTTGCCTGGCTCGATGCTAGGGGTGTTTATTCCCACCACTCCCAATCCGACGACGGGTTGGTATGCCGTAGTACCAGAAAACGAAGTAGTCAACCTGTCGATGTCGGTAGAAGATGCCTTTAAGGTGATTGTGTCGGGTGGCATTGTCAGTCCTACATCCCAAGCGACATTGGCCTTGAAACCCACCAGCGATCGCCAACTAGAAACGCCTCTGCCCGAACCCCAATGGCAAGCCTTAACGCTGCCGCTCGAAGAGGAGTGAAGCAAGCGTTAAAGCGCTAAGATAGTCAAGCTGCTTCTGAACCTGGACAATTAACTCTCCATGCAAGCTCGCCGAATCGCTCGTGAACTTTCCCTGCTCAGCATTAGCCAGTTGCCTGCTAACCAAAGCCGACTGGACGACCAGCAACTCCAAAACATCATGCTGGCCGCTGTTCGTACGCTAACTACTGAAGTTCAGGAAACCCTAGAAACCGCAGCAGCAGAAGTGAAGCGGGGCAGCGATCGCTTGTTGAGTAGCGAAACGCGAGCGAGCGATGTCCAGAGTGCCAGAGCCATGGTCCAAGAAGCGCTGGATTTAGCTCAAACTGCAATTAATCGCGTCGGAATGGCAGTTGAGTTGCCAGAACTGATTCAGTTGACGAATCAGAAAGAAGTTCGAGCTTATGCTTTGCAAGTGATTAGCACTTTAAATGCCAATACGGCAGCAGTTGATGAATTGCTAACCCAGTCTTTAGTTGATTGGCAACTCAATCGCTTAGCTCGGATCGATCGCGATATTCTTCGCATCGCTGTCACAGAAATCATGTATTTGGGCGTGCCAGACAAAGTTGCGATTAACGAAGCTGTAGAATTAGCAAAACGCTACAGTGGGAGCGAAGGACACCGCTTTATCAATGGTGTGCTGCGGCGCGTGACAGAGCAAATCAAAACCAAATCTGTCTAAACTCCAAAGCAAAAACTTGGTCAGATTGAGTTGCTGCGAACTCAACTGAGCGTTCAGATTAGTTTTAAGCACAAACATTTTTCTTTACAGTTAGATGTATTGAGTAGATCTATCGAGATCTCGATATTTCCTTAGGTAGCAGTTTTAGGTAAATTGCAATGGTTTTCAATTGGTTCCGTCGGCAGTTTGACGATCGCTCGGAAAATTCTCAGGTTGACCAGACAGAAACAATATCAGAGCCATCTGAAGCGGAGCAGTCTAAGCCAGAGCAAAGTGAGCCAGAAGCAGCCGCAACTGCCACCGAAGAAGTGGCGGAAGATTATCTAAACTGGGCCAAAGCAGCTTACCAAAATATTCAAAAGCGACAGCAGGTTGAGCCAGAAGCAGCACCCGAGGAACTCGCTACCGAAGAACCAGCCACTGAGGAACCTGCGGCAGCTGAAGAACTTGTAGCAGAAGCACCCGAGGAACTCGCTACTGAAGAGCCTGTAGCTGAAGAGCCAAAGGTGCCAGAAGTCGCAGAGACCGTAGAGGAAGCCACTGCTGAAGATCCTATAGTTGAACCCGCGATCGCTCCAACTACTGCCGAAGTGACCGCCGAAGTCAGCGAATTTACACCAACTGAACAACCTGAAGCTCCTGAGGAAGCGATCGCGGAGCCAGCCGCAGCTCTGGCATCGGAAGAAGCAGAAGCCCCTGCGATCGCCCCAGAAACCATCCCTGTAGAACCTCTAGCAGTAGAAACATTAGAAGTAACTACAAAAGCATCAGAATCTACCGAAGCAGCACCGTTGCCCTTCTGGGCACAAGCGGAAGCAGATCGGCAAGCGAGATTGGAGCGTCTCAAAGCCACTGCCATCGAGGAATCCGAACCAGAAGTTGCTCACCCAACTGCCACGGTTCAAGAGGCACTGCCTGAAATTGCCTTTGACGAAGGATTCCTGTGGTCTGCTGAGGTGTTAGCTGCTCAAGGTCGTCGCCCAGACCAAATTTCGATTGAAGAAATCACTTGGCTGAAGCGATTACGCCAAGGGCTAGACAAGACTCGCCGCAGCTTGGTCAACCAACTCAAGGCGATCGTCGGACAAGGGCCGCTTAACCAAGACGCGGTCGAAGAAATTGAGGCGTTGCTACTGCAAGCCGATGTAGGCGTAGCAGCCACAGACCGCATTATTGACTCCCTCCAGAAGAAACTGCGGGAAGAGGCGTTACCTCCAGATCAGGCGATCGCTTACCTGAAGTCGATCCTCCGCGACATGCTGGATCGACCTTTGGGTCAGTCCTATAACCCTACCTTTGCACCCGAAAAAGATGCCTTAAACATTTGGTTAATTACAGGCGTGAATGGCGCTGGTAAAACGACCACCATTGGCAAGCTAGCCCACTTAGCTCAGAAGTCGGAGTACAACTGCTTAATTGCCGCTGCCGACACTTTCCGGGCTGCCGCTGTCGAACAAGTCAAGGTCTGGGGACAGCGTAGCGGTGTCGAAGTCATTTCCAACCCTGGACAAAATACAGACCCAGCAGCGGTCGTTTTCGATGCCATCGGTTCGGCTCAATCTAGAGGGACCGAGCTGTTATTAGTGGATACGGCTGGACGCTTGCAAAACAAGAAAAACTTGATGGATGAATTGAGCAAGGTTCGGCGCATTATTGACAAGAAAGCAGGCGATGCCAAGATTGAATCCTTGTTGGTCTTGGATGCTACGTTGGGCCAAAATGGGCTACGCCAAGCCGAAGTATTTCTAGAAGCTGCACAACTGAGTGGGGTTGTTCTGACCAAGTTGGATGGCACCGCTAAAGGTGGAATCGCTCTGGCAGTGGTGCAGCAGTTAGGCTTACCCATTCGCTTTATTGGGGCTGGTGAGGGGATTGAAGATCTCAGACCGTTCTCTAGCTATGAGTTTGTGGAAGCGCTTCTAGCAGGTTGATTCACTCGCAAGTCACCTCAAAGAGATTGGCGCTGCTCAGGAACAATTCTGCTAGTATCAACAGATTCGTTAGAATTTATGCCAACTCTGCGCCAACTTTAATCCTGTTGGCGGAACTTACTGGTATTGAGTTGATTCTTGTACCAAGCCCTTAACCTTGGTTAAACATCACACTATTTTGTAGCGAACCAGATTTGGAGTGAACTAGATGCTTTACAAATTCTCATCAGTTTGCTGACTTTAAACCAGTAAAACTAGAGCGCAAATTCTGTAAATAGTGATAAGCTGTCTCTCCAGTAATTTGTTCAAATTGCAGGTAGAGAATTTATCTTCTTTCACCTGTTGACGTTCAACTTTTCGGTTCTCAATGACAACTTAACATTGCGCTAATGACTGCTGTGCCTGTTCCTCGACAGCCCTCCCAACCCTCTGACCGCACCAGTGGCGGCACCTCCCCCGATATGACGCCAGTTTTCGCTCTGAAGGAACTGGTGGCGCGGTTGCATCGGGAACAGCACAAAATTCAGGACTTGTTAAGCTCGCTCAGCTTTGCCCTGCGGAGCTTCAATAACTTAAACCAGTTTCTAGAGCTGATTCCGCTGATGGCGAGTCGGGTGACCGATGCGGATGGTGGAGCTTTAGTACTGTTCAAACCCAATGGACAGATGCGGCTAGAGCGGCTGCATTGTCAGGACAGCCGCCAGTGCCACGATATTCGTAAAGCACTAGAAACCGCGACCCGTCAGTTAGCCGCTGCCGCTGCCACCCCTGGAGGCGCGATCGCCCCTGCTAAAATGACTGCCGCTCTCGATCATCAGGTCAGTCATTACTTAGGGCCAGATGTGCATTTGTTTGGCACCGCGATTCTGGTCAAAAATGCTGAGCGGGGTAGACTTTACGTGTTTAGCCGAGCTGTGGATTATGCCTGGACAGAAACGCGGCAAAAATTGGTACGCTTGGTGGCTGACCAAACCGCTGTGGCGATCGAAAATGACGAACTCACGGTAGAGCTACGCAAAAAAGAAAGGCTCGATCGCGAACTAGAAATTGGGGCAGAAATTCAATTACAGCTCTTGCCGCGCCAGTGTCCCAAAATTCGAGGCGCAGAACTGGCCGCTCGTTGTCAAACGGCGAATCGAGTTGGGGGTGATTATTACGATTTCATTCCCATTCCTCATGCTCGTTTGCGCTCGTCCAAAACAAGCAGCAATGAAGCGGGGCGTTGGAGCGTCTCCATCGGCGATGTCATGGGGAAGGGTGTGCCCGCTGGTCTGATCATGACCATGTTACGGGGCATGCTGCGGGCCGAAGTATTGAACAGGCACTCCCCCGCTCGGATTCTGCAACACCTGAACCAGGTGATGTATGCAGATTTGGAAAATTCCAATCGGTTTGTAACTCTGTTTTACTCGGAGTACGATCCGCAGACGCAGATGCTGTCCTACAGTAATGCCGCGCACAACCCACCGTTGCTTTGGCAAGCTTCAACGGACTCGATTAAACGTTTAGACACTCTGGGCATGCTGATCGGCTTAGATGCGGATACCCATTATCAAGATGGTCAAATCCAGCTACAGCCGGGGGATACGCTGATTTACTACACAGATGGTTTTACCGACGCAGCTAACCGTAGTGGCGATCGCTTCGAGGAAGACAATCTAACTCGCGCCTTCCACTGGGCTTGTCGTCATTGCGAAAGCCCCCAAGAGATTCTGGAGCATTTGTTTGCCCAAGTGCAGCAGTTTATTGGAGCAGGCAATCGCAACGGTGATGACATGACTTTGATTGTCATGCAAATCAACTCGCCAGATTAATCTCGATTTTTACTTTACAAGTGCCAAAAATCTGCGACTCTATTGTTACGTGCTAATTGCAGTAGTAAAGCTGCTGGGATGCACCAAAAGACTGCGATCGCTTGCTACGAATTAGCCTTTTAGTCTTAAACCTTTTAGTAGTCCCAACATTTGATGAGGAGATGGTAGCAATGGTCATCCACGTAATGCAGGACATGACAACTTGGTTGAATCACGCCACACATTGGGGCGACTGGCTCCAGCAAGGCTTAGCTTGGCATGTCCCTCATGACTGGACAATATTGGCCAAGCAATATAACCAAGACATTTTGGCAGACATCCAGAAAGGATTTAACAACTTTGTAAAAACAGGCCAAGTGTGGGCCTTATTAATCGGAGTCATTTTGGGCTACATGATTCGCAGTATGACTTCCTATTAAACTCACCTCTAAGTCGTGATTTAGGTAAATTTTCGCCTCCTAGATTGGCCTTCGATGCTGGTAGCTCGGACTGCATTTTAGGAGGCATCGCTCATGTCAAGATGAGTTTTCGACGCTGTTGATTGAATTCAGGAAAACAACCTTGGATACGGAACTGCCGCCCCAACCTGCTGCTAGCTCCCAAACTTGGAGTCAGCGATTTGAAACTGCGCTACACCCAGCGATCGCTCAATTCAATGCCAGCATTGGCTTTGATATCGAGTTAGTGGAGTATGACCTAACTGGGTCGCAGGCTCACGCTCAAATGCTGGCTCACACAGGCATAATTACCCCAGATGAAGGGGATCAACTTGTAAAAGGGCTGGATCAAATTCGGCAAGAGTATCGCCAAGGTTTCTTTAGCCCCGGTGTTGATGCCGAAGATGTACATTTTGCAGTTGAACGTCGCCTGACGCAAATTTTGGGGGATTTGGGCAAGAAGCTACACACCGCGCGATCGCGAAACGACCAGGTTGGCACTGATACTCGGCTTTACTTGCGGGACCAAATGCAGGAGATTCGCGCTCAAGTGCGGGAGTTCCAGACGGCTTTGTTTCACCTAGCCGAGCAGCATGTAGAAACTTTGATTCCTGGTTACACCCATTTGCAGCGGGCTCAACCGATTAGTTTGGCGCATCACCTGATGGCGTACTTCGAAATGGCGCAGCGCGATTGGGAGCGGCTCGGAGAAGTATATCGCCGGGTGAATGTGTCGCCTTTGGGGTGTGGGGCATTAGCAGGAACCACCTTCCCGATCGATCGCCACTACACCGCTGAACTACTCAACTTCGATGGCGTTTATGCGAATAGTTTGGATGGCGTCAGCGATCGCGACTTTGCAATCGAATTTCTCTCGACTGCCAGCTTGATCATGATGCACCTCAGCCGCTTGTCGGAAGAAGTGATTCTTTGGGCTTCGCAAGAGTTTAGCTTCGTCACCCTCAAAGATAGCTGTGCTACAGGCTCCAGCATTATGCCCCAGAAAAAGAACCCCGACGTACCAGAACTAGTGCGGGGCAAAACGGGGCGAGTATTTGGACATTTACAAGCCATGCTAGTACTGATGAAAGGCTTACCTTTGGCCTACAACAAAGACTTGCAAGAAGATAAAGAAGCTTTGTTTGATGCGGTCAAGACTGTCCGAGGCTGTCTAGAAGCCATGACCATTTTGCTGCAAGAAGGGATAGAATTCCGCACTTCTCGCTTAGCCGAAGCAGTGGCAGAAGATTTCTCTAATGCCACGGATGTCGCTGATTATCTGGCGACCAAAGGCGTGCCTTTCCGAGAAGCTTACAACTTAGTCGGCAAAGTGGTACGGACTTGCTTAGCCGCCAACAAGCTGCTCAAGGACTTGAGTTTGGACGAGTGGCAAACTCTGCATCCTGCCTTTGAAGCAGACATTTATCAGGCGATCGCACCTCGTCAAGTCGTCGCAGCCCGTAACAGCTACGGCGGCACTGGGTTTGAACAAGTGAGGCAAGCGATCGAAAATGCCCGACAACGGCTGCGTCAAGATTAATGCCCTCCCCTCATCCAGTTTCACCTCGTAAATAGTGTCTATGTCTCTCCAGGTTGGTGATCTTGCACCAGACTTCAGTTTGCTGGATACGCACGGCAATTTAGTCCGCTTGTCAGACTTGAGAGGCCAGCGAGTTGTGTTGTACTTTTACCCGCGAGACAACACGCCTGGCTGCACCAAGGAAGCTTGCGGCTTTCGGGATGCCTACTTGGATTACGAGTCTCAAGGCGTAGTGATTTTGGGCATTAGTACCGATCATGCTAAGGCCCACGCCAAATTTACGACGAAATATCAGTTGCCCTTTCCTTTACTGTGCGATGAAGATGCCACAGTAGCCCAAGCGTACGGCAGCTATGGGTTGAAAAAGTTTATGGGCAAGGAATTTATGGGCGTACATCGTCACACGTTTGTGATCGGCTCAGATGGTACGATTGAGAAAATTTACCGCAAGGTGAAACCAGAATCTCATGCCACAGAAATTCTGGCTCACTTGCTTGGGTGAAGACTGCAAGAATGGGTGCGTGGTTTAATTGCATCGGCTTTCGGCTTCCATTGTTCTGCTCGTATGACAGCCCTGCTTTATGCGTCGGTTCTGGCATCTGATTCAAACCGTACTGGGATTGATCTTCCGACACCCCATTATTGGTACGAGTATCATTCCGCTCCTGCCTGACGGTCGAATTGTCCTGATTCGACGGCAGGACAATGGGAAATGGGGATTACCTGGTGGCATGGTGGACTGGGGAGAAGATATCCCTACTACAGTTGGGCGGGAGTTGGTGGAAGAAACAGGTCTGGAACTAGTCAAAATTCGACGGTTAGTGGGAGTTTATTCTGCACCCGATCGCGATCCCAGAATCCACTCAGTCTGCGTAGTTGTGGAAGCTGAAGTGCAAGGAACAATGCAGGCACAAGACACTCTAGAAGTGATGGAAGTACAGGCTTTTGCCACCGACGCTCTGCCCTTGGGTAACCTATCCCACGATCACGATCGCCAACTTCAAGATTATTTGAATGGGTTAACAACACTGGCCTAATGCAAGGATGAGGGATGAGGGAGGAAGGAGGAAGGATGAAATTGTTTGCAACGCCTTTGTTATTCCTCTCAATTGCCATGAAGAATGAAATTGAATTGACTTACGACACTGCCGTAATCTAAGGATGAACGTTAGGCCCATTCATCCCTCATCCTTCCTGTTTCATCCTTCTTCCCTCATCCTTCCTCCTTGATTAAGATGTCTCTACCGCTGCGTAATTCTCGATTGAAGCTGTCTCAAGGGCAAATTTTCTGGCGTGAAATTGGTCAGGGAGCAGCGCTGGTATTTCTGCATGGCTCTTGGAGTGATAGCAGTCAATGGGTGCCAGTAATTGAGCAGTTGGGAAGGGAGTACCACTGTTTTGTGCCTGACTTATTGGGATTTGGTGATTCGGAGCGACCAAAAGTCCATTATTCGATTGAATTGCAAGTAGAGATGCTGGCAGAGTATCTAGAAAGTTTGCGCTTGCGGCAAGTGTATCTAGTCGGCCATTCTCTAGGTGCGTGGGTGGCGGCGAGTTATGCCCTGAAGTATCTAGAGCAGGTACGTGGCTTGGTGCTGTTGGCTCCGGAAGGGATTCAGGTGCAAAAGCTGGGGCGGCGTTGGTGGTGGGCTAGGTGGTTAATCTCTCAACCCCCCCTGCCGTTTTGGTTGCTGCGATCGCTGCATCCCATTGCGCCTCTATTAGGTCTGCAAAAACGGGTTGAACGTGCTCTCGAATGGCGAAAACAACTGCTGCAATCTCCTGTTGCCTGTCGCTTGCTATTTCAGCGCCGACGAGGTGAGCTCCAAGCAGAGCAGTTACAGGGGAGACTTGATTGGCTCAAGGTTCCGGTCATAGTATTGCAAAGTGAACAAGATACGTTTGCAGCCAAACTACTCAGCCAAACTTATACGGAGCTAACACCTACTGCGAACTGGCGAATTGTGCCGCAAGGTGGTGCAGAACTACCACTCACAGCCTCAGCAGCCGTCGCTCAGGAAATCCGAGATTTCATCTCATCTTCTTCAAGCTGAAGCTGACTCAGCTCGACAAGCTCTCATACCCCAGAAGATCAAGTTGGGGTCAATGGTGACTTGGGCCGCTAATTCAGAATGCTGGCTTTGCAAATACTGGTGTAGTAGGGCGCGATCGCCCCCTGTTATCACCACAGCACAATGCGGAAACTCTTGCCACCAAGCTTGGACAAAATCCACCACTCCCGCCAAAACCGTGTAGATAATCCCGCTAGCGATCGCGTCTTCCGTATCATTGGCCCAGCGCTTTGGTAACGTTTCGGGTAAGGCGATCGCAGGGAGAGCAGCGGTTTTCTGAGCCAGCGATTGCACTTGTAAACTCAGTCCTGGCAGAATCGCCCCCCCAACGAGTTGTCGCTCAGCATTACCGCCTGTGAATGTCAGTGCTGTGCCCGCATCAATTACTAAGGCAGGCCAACCATATACTTCTCCTGCTCCCCATAACGCTAAGGCGCGATCGATTCCTAAGGTGGGGTAGCTGTGCTGTAGGGGAATTTGGGCAAGCATGAGGGTTTGTAGCTGGCGATAGGTTTGCCAAATAGCTGTTTGCTCTGAAACCACAGACGCTAAGACAATTGGCAATTCGTCAGAATTTTCTCCTTGCGATCGCCTGACTACCTTTTCCCTACTAAGTGAAGCTTTTTCTAAAATCTTCCCCAGATTTGGGGAGCTAGGGGGGCCAGAGTTAGTTAAATGCTCACTATCCCAAGCTGATTGCAATTGGTCGCCGACAAACCAAGCCCAATGCAGCCGGGAATTGCCAATCATTAAAGCGAGCCAGCTTTTATCCACAAGCGATTAAGTATAAATACATATAGAATTGCTTAACTTACCTATCAGGTCTTTCAACCCAGCTTTTTAAATCCACATGTGACAATAGGAAAAGGCGATCGCCTCAGCCAGGTTTGACGAGGAGATTTTACATGGTAGTGCTGACTGACCGGGCTCAACGTAGACTGACGATACAAACGAGCGAAATTGCTGCGGAAACCACCACGATTCGCTCATTAGATTGGGACCGCGATCGCTTTGACATCGAGTTTGGTCTAAAGAATGGCACGACCTACAACTCCTTTGTCATTAAAGGCGAAAAGATTGCGCTGGTCGATACGTCTCACGAGAAGTTTCGCCAACTCTACTTAGAGACGCTGACTCAGGTCGTAGACCCAGCCAAAATTGATTATTTGGTGATTAGCCATACCGAGCCAGACCACAGCGGCTTAGTACGGGATGTCTTGGCCTTGGCTCCCCAAGCGACGGTGGTGGGTTCTAAGGTGGCGATTCAGTTTCTTGAAGATTTGGTACATCAACCGTTTAAGCGGCAGATTGTCAAAAATGGCGATCGCCTAGATTTGGGCAATGGTCACGAATTGGAGTTTGTGATCGCGCCCAATCTGCACTGGCCTGACACCATCTTCAGTTACGACACCAAGACGCAGATTCTCTTTACCTGCGATGCGTTCGGGATGCACTTCTGCGACGATCGCACTTTTGACGAAGACTTGAGCGAAATTGAAGCGGACTTTCGCTTCTACTACGAATGTCTGATGGCTCCCAATGCTCGTTCGGTGCTGTCTGCCCTGAAGCGTATGGGTGAACTACCAGAAGTGAAGCAGATTGCCACTGGACACGGGCCGCTGCTGTACTACAACGTGGCGGAGTGGGTCGATCGCTACCGCAACTGGAGCCAAGCCAAAGCCAAGTCAGAAAAAACCGTGGCGGTGTTCTACGTATCTGACTACGGCTACAGCGATCGCCTCTCGCAAGCTTTAGCAAGAGGCATCACCAAAACAGGTGTCGCCGTCGAGATGATGGATCTGAAATCGGCAGACCCGCAGGAAGTTCAAGAACTGGTGGGTCGGTCGGCAGGGTTAGCGATCGCCACTCCCCCTGTATCGGGGCCAGCTGCAGCCACTGCACAAGCCGCTCTTGGTACAGTCTTAGCCGCTGCGAAAGACAAGCAAGCCGTGGGGATTTTTGAATCCTACGGCGGCGAAGATGAACCTGTTGATCCCCTCTTGACACGGTTCAGAGAGTCGGGCTTGACCGTAGCCTTCCCAGCGGTGCGGATCAAAGACACGCCCAACGAATCCGTCTATCAGCTCTGTGAAGAAGCAGGGACTGACTTAGGCCAGTGGCTGACTCGCGATCGCGCTATCCAACAGATGAAGTCGCTCAACAGCGACCTTGACAAAGCTTTAGGGCGGATCAGTGGCGGTCTGTACATCATCACCGCGAAAAAAGGTAATGTCGGTGGGGCGATGTTAGCCTCCTGGGTAGCCCAGGCCAGCTTTACTCCGCTGGGCTTCACGATCGCAGTTGCGAAAGATCGGGCGATCGAATCTCTGATGCAAGTAGGCGATCGCTTTGTCCTCAATGTACTAGAAGAAGGCAATCATTTGGGCTTGATGAAACACTTCCTGAAGCGATTCCCACCAGGGGCCGATCGTTTTGCTGGCGTGAAAACACAACCCGCTCAGAACGGTTCACCCATTCTCACTGAAGCGCTGGCTTATCTAGAGTGCGAAGTGAGCAGCCGTATGGAGTGCAACGACCACTGGATCGTTTACAGCACGGTACAGGAGGGACGAGTTTCTAATCCTGATGCCCTCACAGCTGTGCACCATCGCAAAGTGGGCAATCACTACTAAAGACCTAACCCCCAGCCCCTTCCCTGCCAGGGAAGGGGAGAACGATAGAACGACTTAAAGCCCCTTGCCTATAGGAGAGGGGTTGGGGGAAGGTCAACCCGAATGACCCGAAAGGAGGTTTCGCCAGGTTGACAAAGACATTAAAGTGAGGCAAAGAGAGTGATGCTACGATAAGAGCACTCGGATAGGTGGACTATGAACGTCGATGAAACGCGGGTTTTGAGCGCGCTAGAACGGAGACCGCTCACCGTAGAAAACTTAGCTCATGCCTTGGGTTGCCCGATCAGCGAAATGCACGAAGTTGTGCAGCAGCTCTGGCAGAAAGGCTACATTGACACCAGCCGAGCGACCGCTGAAAACCATCACGGTCATGGTCAGTGGCTCATGAGTCAGTTGCTGCCTTGGGGACACCCGCAAGCTCCAGTGGCAATTCACTCTAACTCTAAAACCTACTTCATCCTGACCTCGAAAGGACATTTACATTTACACCCTATCTTGTCTCTGAATCAGGAAGCGTGAGTGAATTGATGGATTGGTTGCCCTGGCTCTCAGTGTTAGCAATTCCAGGGGTGATCAATATTGCAGTGGCACTTAAACAGCTAGCAGATGACTGCAAATTCCTCCCTTTTTTTGAGCCTTTCAAAACTGGGGGAGTTTGGGTGTGGGCAGCCGCCCAGTTTTTGGTTCCTTGTTTCCTGTTTTGGATGACCACTTCGATGTCAACTCGACCCACAATCGACTGGGCCTTGGTGAGCCAAGCGCTAGGTTTTGGTGTGGGATTTGTCACATTGATGAATGCTCGGACTGACACGGGCTTTTTTACGTTAGACATCAAGATTATCTACGCCCGGTTGATTCGCGTCGCCTACGCCTTGATTGCTTCCAAAGAAACAGGTCGCACCGCCGCCTTTTGGACCGATGTGGAACGGATCTTAAATCTTTGCCCCGATCTCACCGATGGAGTTGATTTCTTAGAAAATTACTTTAGAAACGATGTGTCACTGACCGCGGAGCAAAAGACAAATCGCCAAGAAAAGTTAGATGCAGTTTTGAAGAAAAATTCCCGCGCGGCGCAAGCCGAAGCTATTCTGGCGCTGATGGATGTTAGACGCGCAGATTTGCCAAACATGCTGCTGCGCTTTGGCTGTAGTCCCAATTTTCTCAAGCAACATTTTCCCAAAGCGAGAATCTATGGTGGAAACTAAACCCAGAGACGTACAAATCTTACCGATCGCCCTGGATACAACCGCTTTGCGATCGCGCAGTTGGACTCGTCTCCGCTTTGAGATTGAGTACGCCCGACAGCGAGGCACCACAGCCAACTCCTTCCTGGTTCGTGGGGATCAAACTGCTCTGATTGATCCGCCGGGTGAATCGTTTGCAGAAACCTATCTCACCGAATTAAAGAAGCGGCTGAATCTGAAGCAACTGGATTATGTAATTCTGGGGCACGTCAACCCTAACCGAGCGATCACGTTGCAAGCCTTGCTCGACATTGCGCCCCAAATTACCTTTGTTTGTTCCAATCCAGGGGCGATCGCTCTCCGCAAGGCGCTGGGTGAACAAGACCTCAATATTCTGGTGGTGCGGGGAGAAGAAACCTTAGATCTGGGTCAGGGGCACCATCTTCAATTTATCCCCACGCCTAGCCCCCGCTGGCCCGACAGCCTCTGCACCTACGACCCCAAAACCCAAATTCTCTACACCGATAAATTCTTTGGAGCGCATATCTGTGGCGACCAGGTGTTTGATGAAGGCTGGACTGTCTTTAGTGACGATCGCCGCTACTACTACGACTGTTTGATGGCTCCTCACGCTCGTCAAGTCGAGACGGCGCTGGATAAGCTAGCTGATCTAACAGTGAAGTTCTACGCGCCGGGACATGGGCCTTTGGTACGCTATGGCCTCACAGAACTAACCCATAACTACCAGCAGTGGAGCCAACAGCAGAAGTCGCAAGAACTTTCAGTGGCACTGCTGTACGCCTCAGCTTATGGCAACACTGCAACTCTGGCTCAGGCGATCGCGCGAGGCATTACCAAAGCAGGTGTTGGCGTAGAATCCATCAACTGCGAAATTGCTGAACCGGGTGAAATCCAAGCAGCGGTGGAGAAGTGCGCCGGATTCATCATGGGTTCGCCCACCTTGGGTGGTCATGCTCCTACCCCGATTCAAACCGCACTAGGAATTGTGCTCTCTACGGCAGCTAAGAACAAACTCGCCGGAGTGTTTGGTTCTTTTGGTTGGAGTGGGGAGGCGATCGACCTGATCGAAGGCAAGTTTAAGGATGCTGGATTTACCTTGGGTTTTGAGACGATTCGGGTCAAGTTCAAACCCACGGAAGTCACGATCAAAATGTGTGAGGAGGCGGGCACTGACTTTGCCCAAGCGCTGAAGAAAGCCAAGAAGGTCCGAGAGCCGAGACAACCTGCGACCTCATTGGAGCAAGCGGTAGGCCGAATTGTCGGTTCGCTTTGCATCGTTACCTCTAAGCAAGAAGAGGTGGCGAGTGCGATGTTGGCTTCCTGGGTATCTCAAGCCACCTTTAGCCCGCCAGGTTTGACTGTGGCTGTGGCAAAAGAGCGGGCAATCGAATCCTTGATGTATCCTGGTAGCCGCTTTGTACTCAACGTTCTGGCGGAAGGGAACCATATTGGTTTAATGAAGCAATTTCTGAAGCCGTTTGGTCCTGCGGAAGACCGCTTCCAAGGTGTGGAGACAGAACTCACCAGTGATGGTGCTCCTATCCTCAAAGATGCACTGGCTTATATAGAATGCCGTATCGAAAACCGGATGGAATGTGGCGATCATTGGTTGCTGTATGCGATCGCGGATAGCGGTAAAGTCCTGCAACAGTCTAATGCCCTCACCGCCGTCCACCACCGCAAAACTGGCACCCATTATTAAACGCGCTTGCTGGTGAACCGTAAGGTGCGTGATTCACGCACCTTATTTTGTTTGAAAGAAAGTATTGAATTTGAGCGATCGCTAAACAGATTCTAAAATGTTGGTAATTAGCGATCGCTCTCATGCTAAATACTGTGTGGTTCTTGTGGAGAAGTATCTATTACAGGCTCCAAAGGCGTGTTTCTAATATTAATTTCTATCGCTTGAATATAACGTCTTAAATAGACTAACAGCGCATAGATAAAGACGAGTACACCTGACATTTCTAAAGCCTCTTCAATCGTTGTTAGTAGTGCATAGGTAAAGTTATCTTGCCCGTGAAAAGTGGTGTATTGGCCAGCAATCATTTCCATGCCTAATGCACCGCTCAAATAGAGAAATGCTGCTAAGAAAAAAGAGCGTCGTGTTTTAGTAGGAAGTTGGGTCAAAAACTTCAAAAATCTTAGCCCTAAAAAAGCGACGAGCAGTCCATAGGGAATCACCCAGGCAAAATAAAGAATCCCTCGTGTGCCTAGACTCGTACGCAGGGGGAGAATCAAAAGTTCATGTAGCCTCGCCGCTTCATCTATCGATAGAAATAAGAAAACCGCAGATAGAGCCCTCCAATCTTTAGAATTAGGGGTTGTTTCTTTAGGCTGGGCTTGAGCAATAATTGCTAACAAAACTGAGCAGGCTAGGAGAGAAATTGAGGCATACCAAGTAGGAATATTTCCCTCTTTATCAACATTAAATAGTCGGACAATTCCAAATAAATTGCCATGCCCTAAAACGTGAGTAGAGAAGCTACCCGCTAAACTTGCTAAAAGCAACACCCCAATCACACCAGTGAGAAGGAGTGCAACTCGTTTGGGAGAAATAATGAACATGAGTAATTAATAATGTGATCTACAACTTGCAGAAGGCGAGCGCAGGCAAATTTCCCGACTCAGCCACCAGTGAGGTCAGAAAATTGCTAAACAACTGCCCTAGAGTCCATGAGTAAATTCAACAGTCAATCAGCTGAGGCACCTTGACGTTGGATTGAGCCTGCCGTACAGCTCCAAAGGGAATTAGCCAGCTCGACAGTAATTAAGTTCTGATTAAACCAAGTTTAACTGCAAGTTAAGAGTCTGTTTCTATACAAAAAGAGGTACCTCTATACAAAAAGAGGTACCCCTACTTCTATCTCTAGATACAAAGCGGCAGAAGAGTTGATTAACTGTTCTATGCCGTGGTTTTTACGCTCAGCGGCAAATTCTACATCCGTTTTTCTAAATATTGACCAATCATCTGCTGCTCACCCGCGCGCGAGATGATGGTTTGGCGAGTGCGATAGTTGTCACCCACCAGCTTCAGTTCTTCCTCAAACATCGAACCGTCGTATTCAGTCTTGAGGCAAAGGGTTTGAGGAGTTGAGAAGTGGTATTCCGCTTTCACAGGTTTGACTGTAGCGAAACCGCGATCGCGATACAGAATATTGCCAGCGGCCCCAAACAGCGTTGAACCTTTAGATTTCTTGCGGCCTGAGACGGACTCTCGGCTCTCCCAAGTAACGTGGGCTCCGCAACTAAGGCTGACTGCATCACTCAATTCATGCAAGGCTGCCAAGCGTGCCAGTTTATCACAACCTGCTTCTAAGAAGCGAATGGTGATAAAGCTCACCATTTCTTGCGTCTCTCCTTCGGGAAGCGTGTAGTAGCGCCGTTCCGATCGCCACTGACCCTCCGATTTGCGGAAAAACTCAGCGATCAAAGCTTCCTCTGTCGTTTTTGCAAACTGTAGAAGTGGTGCCACCGGAATCAGTCCCCTTACGAAGTACGGTAAAATTTATTTACTGTTCTTAATATTACTTATCGTAGCCATTCTAGGTGAACAAGTTTGTCACTGATGCTCCTATGGTGAAAGATACTTCGGTTCTTGTCATCCGCTGGCAGCAAGAGTTTACCTAGATTACAAGCTCTACATCCAGTGAGAGAGCGATCGCAAAACCTGCTCTTGATAGACTGCTTGATGGAGCAATAGGCCCGGTTACTCTATCTCCACAACAAGAAAGCCCACTGTGACGGGCTTGACAAATTAAATTTTTGGGTCTCGAGATTGAGGCGAATTTATCGAGTTGTCAGGGCGATCGCATTGAGCCTGAGTGAAGTCATGCCGTAGCCTATGGAGGATTTGATGACCTCTCGCCCTGACATACTAGGTTTAGCCTAGGTTGATTTTAACGACTTTGTTTTTCTCTCCATCAACTTTGGGCAAGGTTAAAGTCAGAACACCATTCTTGAATTCTGCTTCTACTTGCTCGTTCTTAACCCGGTTGGGGAGGGGGATGACACGCTGGAATTGACCATAACGAAATTCCGAGCGAATCATGCCTTTTTCTTCCGTTTTAGTTTCAGATTTCCGCTCACCTTGGATAGAAACAGCCTCAGCAGAAACTTGTACGTCTAGGTCTTGGGCTTCTAGCCCAGGTACTTCAACTTTGAGTTGAATTGCGTCACCTGTTTCATAGATTTCTGCGGCTGGGATAAAAGGAGTTCTAGTATTAGTTAAATCTCCTTCATCTCCATTAGCTAGGCGATCGAAGAGCCGATTCATTTCTCGTTGTAGGCTATTAACTTCGCGGAAGGGTTCCCAACGTACGAGTGTCATATGTTTTACCTCCAATACTTGATGCAGGGGAGTGAGACTGCAACTAGCTCATTGATTCAACCTTGTTAAGCTCTGCTCTGTAGAGGTTCTAGCTAGTTCATCTAACTCTCTCTAAGTATCAAAATAGCGAGTTAAAAAGTTTGAGTTGTTCGGTTCTTTCTCAAGAAGCGATCGCAATTACCGTACTGTAAAAGGCAGATTCTTTCAACTTTGTTGGTAGTCAATCGAAAGGTATTGTGGCGAATGAAAAAATGCGTAAAAAAGCGAGTGTTTGGGTGACTCGCGCTCGCTGGTTTTTAGGAATTTCTTACTGACATTTAGTAGTAATCCTGAGTTAATGTTCAAACGATAAATCACGAAGTTGCAACTTATGTAAGGTTATGTGAAAGTTTTACGGATTGATTGCTCACTTGATAGAAAATAACGATACTTGCTTTAACAGCATGATCCCCATTTTTTAAGCTTTATGCGAATTGGCAATCGACCGCCTCAATCGGAAGCAGAAACGCGAACTCGGATTCTGCAAGCTGCCCAACGATTATTCTCGCGCCAAGGTTACGACGGTACGACCACGCGAGATTTAGCTCAAGCAGCGGGTGTGGCAGAGGGGACGCTGTTTCGGCATTTTTCTAACAAGAAGGCAATTTTGATTGAAGTTGCCACGCAGGGATGGATAGAGATTCTCACCGATTTGCTGACCGAGCTGAGTGAAATGGGTAGCTATAAGGCCGTGGCTCAGGTGATGCGACGACGGATGCTGAACCTGCACCAGAATATGGACATGCTGCGGGTTTGCTTTATGGAAGCGCAGTTCCACCCCGATTTGCGCGATCGCATCCAACTAGAAGTGGTCGATAAGATGACGGATGTGGCCGAAGCCTTCTTCCAGACCGCAATGGATCGCGGTGTTTATCGCCCCATGAATCCCAGAATAGTAGCTCGTATCTTCTTGGGCATGTTTACGATCGCGGGTTTTAGTCAAGATACTGTGATGGGTGAGAAGGCTTCACCCAAAGCTATGCAGGAAATGGCCGAAGGTTTAGCCGATATTTTCCTCAACGGGGTTTTGGTTAAAGAGTAGAGCTGCTACGGTCTAGTTATGCAAATTCCTAGCAATTCTGAAGCGCTTGCCAATGCCTTGCGCGATCGCCGTCAGCGCTTAGCCGCTTTGTTGGATGGCCCTGTGGTCCTGTGGTCTGGTGGCCGCAGTTCTCGTAACTTTCCCGCCAACGTGTATCCATTTCGGGCCAGTAGCCACTTTCTCTACTTTGCAGGCTTACCGCTGGAAAACGCAGCGATTCGGCTAGAAGCAGGGAAGCTGGAACTATTCATCGATGAAGGTACGCCTGCGAGCGCGCTCTGGCACGGCTCCACCCTGACTCGTGACGAGATTGCTACAGCCATTGGTGCGGATGCTGCGTTTCCCTTAACCGATTTAGGGATGCGATCAACTGGCGCGGCGACAATTCCGGTGCAAGATGCAGCCACTCGTCAGCAACAGGCGCAAATTCTGGAGCGATCGCTTCCTCCTGCCAATCAGCTCACCGGAAATGATTTGGCGCTAGCTCAGGCGATCGTGACTCTGCGGCTAACTCATGATGCTGCGGCGATCGCGGAGTTGAAGAAAGCAGCGGTGGCAACAGTAAATGCCCATCGTGTGGGGATGGCAGTCACCCCCGGTGCTAAAACCGAAGCGGCAGTCCGAGCTGCAATGGAAAGCGTGTTTGTGGCGCAGAATATGACCTGTGCTTACAACAGCATTGTCACGGTGCAGGGTGAGGTGCTGCACAATGAGCAATATCACCACGCGCTGAAGTCAGGAGATTTGCTTTTGGCTGATGTAGGGGCAGAAACAACCAGCGGTTGGGCCGCAGATGTTACCCGGACTTGGCCCGTTTCGGGTAAGTTCTCACCCACTCAAAGAGTGCTCTATGAAGTGGTGCTAGCGGCCCATGATATTTGCATTGCCAAGCTAGAACCCGGAGTAGAGTATCGCGACATCCACCTCAGCGCTGCCTTGATCATTGCCGCAGGTCTACTAGATTTAGGTATTTTGCGGGGCAAACCTGAAGATCTCGTTGCGATGGATGCTCATGCGCTGTTCTTCACTCACGGTGTGGGTCACATCTTGGGGATGGATGTGCATGATATGGAAGATCTAGGAGACTTAGCAGGCTACGAAACAGGGAGAAGCCGCAGCGATCGCTTTGGCCTCTGTTACTTAAGACTCGATCGCCCGTTACGACCAGGAATGCTGGTAACAATTGAACCCGGTTTCTATCAAGTGCCTGCGATTTTGAATGACCCAGAGCGGCGATCGCGCTACAAGGATGTGGTGAATTGGGATCGGTTAGCTCAGTTTGCCGATGTGCGCGGGATTCGGATTGAAGATGATGTGTTGGTGACGGAATCAGCCTCTGAGGTCTTAACCGCAGCGCTCCCGACTAAAGCAGATGCGATCGAACAATTGGTCACGGGCGAATAAATACGGCGATCGGGCGATCGAAGTGTCATCAACTGCGATCGGTTCGCCCAATGATCAAATGTGTGGGGATTCGGATCAAGGAATTAGCTAAACAGAGGCATTCCTTGAAGGTATTTTGAGAGCAGCATTGACGCAGGCAATATCCCGTAGGACCAGACATTCATTGAAACAACCGTAGAGGCGAGTTGAGGACGAAGTTTTGGCATTAATAGCGAAAGAATCCAGCCTTCAACAATCAGATTAAACAAAAATCCAATCAGCAATAAACCTGCAATGGGTGGTAAGAGCACATCTGGTTCTTGAGAAGTCTCAACAATGCGGTCTAGAGCCAAACTACCGTAGCTCATCCCAAGCAATAAGATATAAACGCCTATTTGCCCTAAACCTTTGGTTAGCCCTAGAAAGTATCCTGTTCGGCGGCAAAACGTGGTCAGCATTAGTCCTAATATGACACCTTGAAATGCCAAAGTTATAAAACCGAAGGGTGGTAGACCAAAGGATATTACTGTCCCAAACACAACGGCAACCAACCCGCCAATATTGACTAGTAAAGATAACCCAAAAGATTTGAGCCACCCCACTGACTCCTGATAGTGCAAGATTGCTGATTCAATCAGAAGGCTCAGCAGCAGAGGCAACCCGTAAAAAATTGCTGCAACACCTAGAGGAAATGCAAGTAAAATCACAGCGCCTTCAGAACCACCTCCACAAGCTAAAACGGGCAAGGCAGTTGTTGCAACTAGTATCAATGCACCTACTAGGGTTTTGATACTCGGAATAATGGGGCGACACAACAATGCCGTTAAGGTGTTTTTTGTAACAGTAGATTGCATGACTGAATTTCTGGAATGGGTGGAGAGGTGAATACCTAAACTTCCCCCTTAGCAAGGGCTGAGCAAGGCGATCTCAACCCTAAACAACTTCTATACTGACTTCTGTGATTTCGGACAAGTATAAAAGCTTCTAAGCACGTTTCAAGCATAAAGGTTTCAAGCATAAAGTTTGATTGCTGATTGGAAGGCGATCGCTTTTCTAACTGGAGGAGGGGCGATCGCAGATGGGGTTTCCGCACTGGTTGTCTATGTCAGGCATTCGTTACAGTGAGGAGTAATAGATATGCCGAAGAAAAATAACTTATGAGTGCAAGTGCCACCCTCACCCAAAATCCCTTGCTGATTGGTAAAGGACTGCCCCCCTTTGATGCCATCAAGCCAGAGCATGTGGTTCCAGCCATTACCCAACTACTGCAAGAGCTAGAGCAAGAACTGGTGACTCTAGAAGCGAATGTGCAGCCCACTTGGAGCAGCTTGGTCGAACCCCTTGATCGTCTGAGCGATCGCATGGGTTGGAGTTGGGGGATCGTTGGGCACCTGATGGGGGTGAGAAACAGCCCAGAAATGCGGGAAGCCCATGAAACCATGCAGCCTCATGTGGTGCAGTTCTGGACCAAACTTGGTCAAAGCAAACCTGTCTATGAAGGCTTCAAAGCGCTGCGCGATAGTGATGCTTGGACTAACTTAGAACCTGCTCAAAAACGGATCGTCGAAGCTGCGATTCGGGAGGCGGAGCTGTCTGGTGTTGGGTTAGAAGGCGCAGCCAAAGAGCGCTTCAATGCCATTCAAATGGAAATGGCAGAGCTATCTACTCAGTTCTCTAACCACGTGTTGGACGCCACCAAAGCCTTCAGCATGACGCTGACCACCCCGGAAGAAGTGGACGGGTTACCTCCTAGCTCGCTGAGTCTGGCTGCCCAAGCTGCCCGTGCCGCTGGAGAAGAAAATGCCACCGCAGAAAATGGCCCTTGGCGGATCACCCTCGACTTCCCCAGCTACGGCCCCTTCATGCAACACAGCACTCGCTCCGATTTGCGTGAAAAACTCTATAAAGCCTTCGTTAGCCGCGCTTCAGAGGGTGACCTCGACAATAAACCACTGATCGATCGCATCCTGACCTTACGGAAAGAGCAAGCCCAACTGCTCGGCTTTGATAACTATGCCGAACTCAGCTTAGCCAGCAAAATGGCTCCCAACGTGGCGGCGGTGGAGCAGTTGATGGAAGAACTGCGTCAAGTGAGCTACGATGCCGCAGTTAAAGATTTGGCTGACCTGAAAGCTTATGCCGCCTCCAAAGGAGAATCCGGCGAGCTGAAGCATTGGGATGTCAGCTATTGGGCTGAGCGTCAGCGGGAAGAAAAATTTGCCTTCAACGACGAAGAACTGCGCCCCTACTTCCCCTTGCCCCAAGTTTTAGACGGTTTGTTTGGTCTCGCCAAGCGGCTATTCGGCGTCACCATCACCGCTGCCGATGGTCAGGCTCCGGTGTGGCACGAAGATGTGCGCTATTTTCAAATCTCCGATGAGTCGGGAGAGGCGATCGCGTACTTCTACCTCGATGCCTACAGCCGTCCTGCTGAGAAGCGTGGCGGTGCCTGGATGGATGATTGCGTCAATCGGGCCAAGCTGACGGTGGAAGGGAAAGCTAGTACTCGTCTGCCTGTGGCTTACTTGGTCTGCAACCAAACGCCTCCCATTGACGGCAAGCCCAGCTTGATGAACTTCCGGGAAGTGGAAACGCTATTCCACGAGTTCGGTCACGGTCTCCAGCACATGCTGACCAAAGTCGATCACTCTGGAGCCGCTGGCATTCGCAACATCGAATGGGATGCTGTGGAGTTGCCCAGCCAGTTCATGGAGAATTGGTGCTACGATCGCGCCACTTTATTCAGCATGGCGAAGCACTACGAAACGGGCGAAACCCTGCCAGAGCACTACTACGACAAGCTTGTGTCAGCGCGTAACTACATGAGCGGTAGCGGCATGTTGCGGCAGTTACACTTCAGCTTGCTCGACCTTGTCCTCCACGCCCACTATCAACCGGGTGGCAGCGAAACGGTGCAAGATGTGCGGCAACGCCTCGCTGAAACCACAACCGTGATGCCACCG
This sequence comes from Trichocoleus sp. FACHB-46, assembly GCF_014695385.1. NCBI lineage: Bacteria > Bacillati > Cyanobacteriota > Cyanophyceae > Leptolyngbyales > Trichocoleusaceae > Trichocoleus > Trichocoleus sp. FACHB-46. The sequence goes on from NZ_JACJOD010000008.1 coordinate 67,386, forward strand.
CTCCCCGAAGATGACTTCCTCTGCGCGTTTGGTCACATCTTTGCAGGCGGATATGCGGCTGGATACTACAGCTACAAGTGGGCGGAAGTCCTCAGTGCGGATGCTTTTGCAGCTTTTGAAGAAGCAGGCTTAGAGAACTCAGAGGCGATCGCAGATACAGGCAAGCGCTTCCGGGAAACTGTCCTAGCCCTGGGTGGCAGCCAACACCCGATGGAGGTGTTCAAAGCCTTCCGGGGTCGAGAACCCAGCACCGAGCCACTCCTCCGTCATAGTGGTTTAGTGGCAGCGTAGTCTAAATCTAGTTAAACTTCTGGCAAATCAGATTTTTTGATGCTGCCAGCAGTCTATTGTTTCTCTTGAATCGAAGAGGGGTATCTATAGGTTAGATGCCCCTCTTCTCCGTATTTACCGGAATATCTAATCGAAAAACCGTCAAACAGCCGATCGAAATTCAGCTAATTTCACCGTCTCAGCCATCGATCTTTCAGATGAGACTAGAGCTAAAGCAAGCGAGATCTGTAATCCAGACTGGCTGAGCGACAAAACTTAGCAGTGGCAGAAGGTGGGCAACCTTGGTAAGTCAAGCTCTTGATAATCAATCTCCGAAAACCCCAAGTATTAAAATGGCCCTGCCAACTTCCCCTGGTAAGCCCAGCCTCTGGTCAAACATGCAGCCCAAATGGTGGAAGGAGAGCCACCAGCTTTCTGCTTCCAAGCAACAAACAGCGGCTTTGCGGCGAAAAACTCTGTTGGCGGTTAGCTTGACGCTCACTAGTTTGCTAACTGTCTTGTATGCCGCCTCATCCACTGTCTTGATGAGTAGCTTGCGTAAAGCAGAAGAACAAGATACTCGCTTAGCTTTGCATGGTGTCCTCGATACCATTGCTGGGACTGAAAATGACTTTAGCGGTCGGTTTACAGATTGGTCTGCTTGGGATGACACCTATAGGTTTGTAGAAGATGCTAATCCGCAATACATCAAAGCCAATCTAATTGCAGAGCAGCTCTCAGCTTTGAAAGTCAATGCAGTTGCTTTCGTCAACACAGCCAATCACATTGTTTACGCGACAGGCTTTGACATAGGCAAGCAGCAAAAAACCTTGCTCCCCCTCGCACTACAGCAACAGCTATTTCCTGGGAGTGTACTCCTACAAGCTTTGCCACCAGGCGAGTATCGTCAAGGTCTGGTCTTATTGCCCAATGGACCGATGCTAGTGACGGCTCAACCAATTTTGCCTAGTAATGGAAAAGGGCCTAGACGGGGTACGGTCATCTTTGGGCGCTATTTAGATCTGACCAAGGTGAATCAATTCACCCAGATCACTGGCTATCCGATCACGATTCATCGGATTGACGCAGCCCAACTCCCATCTGATTTTGCTTCGGCACGAGCCGCTTTATCTATTAAGAACCCCTCGCTAGTGCGCCCTCTGAACCAGGAAAAGGTGGCGGGCTATGCGTTGGTAAACGATATTTATGACCAGCCTGCCTTACTCGTGCGAGTTGAGTTAACTCGCAGCATTTATGAACAGGGGCATCGGCCTCTGTTTTACTTAGTTATCTTCTTGGTGGTGATTGGTCTGGTTTTCGGAGCTATTACTCAACTTTTGTTAGAAAAGCTAATTCTGTTTCAGCATGAGTGCCAAGAACGGGAGGCTCGCTATCGAGCGGTGGTGACTCAAGCGTCAGAAGGGATTTTTCTGATTGATGCTCAGACAAAACAGTTTTTGGAAGCTAATGCGTCCTTTTTGCAACTGTTAGGCTACAGCGTTTCGCAACTCCTAGAACTCACCCTTTATGATGTTGCTGTTCTAGAGCGCGCGGCGCTAGACCAAGCCATGCAGCCTTTGCTGCAAGGAGAAACCCATCTCGCTAGCCAGCAACAGTACTGCGATCGCTGGGGTGGTCTGGTGCATGTAGAGGTGAATGCCAATTTGATTGCCTATGCGGGTAGAGAAGCTTTTTGTATGGTGGTGCGAGATATCACTGAGCGTAAGCAGGCTGAGGATGCCTTGCGCGAGAGTGAACAACGTCTAGCTTGGCAGGCCAGCCATGATGCCCTCACTGGACTCGCCAACCGCCGAGAATTTGAGCGGTGTCTAGAGCAAGCCATTACCAGTGTCTCGACGCAAGGCCAACAACATTACCTGTGTTATCTCGATTTGGATCAGTTCAAAATCATTAATGATACTTGTGGTCATCGAGCTGGAGATGAGTTACTGCGCCAGATTGCAGCGACTCTACAAGCTCAAGTGCGATCGACCGATATCTTAGCGCGGTTAGGCGGAGATGAATTTGGTCTGCTCCTGTATAACTGTCAACTCGACCAAGCGCTCAAGATTGCCAATGCCTTGCGTTGGAGTTTGCAAGAGTTCCGGTTTCTCTGGCAAGGGCAAACCTTTAGCTTGGGGGTGAGCATCGGTTTGACCATGATCGACCAGAAAGAAGCGGACCTCAATAGCGTTCTTAGCGCGGCTGATGCTGCTTGCTATGCTGCCAAAAGCCGAGGCCGTAACCGTGTTCACCTTTACCAAGCCGACGATATGGAGTTGGCAAAACAACAGGGGGAAATGCAGTGGGCCGTTCGCATTACTCAGGCTTTAGAGGAAGACCGTTTCTGCCTTTATTACCAGCCGATCGTGGCGACTCAACAGGCCCAGCTTCAGGAAGAGCACTACGAGGTTTTGCTGCGGCTCCGGGATGAGACAGGTAAAGTAGTGCCGCCAATGGCATTTCTTCCGGCTGCGGAACGCTATAACTTGATGCACTTGATCGATCGCTGGGTGATTCGCACGTTGTTTGCGGCTCAAGGGCAACATTACCGTGCCGCTTGGCAGCGTTGCCAATCTGCTCCCGATCGCTGCCTTTATGCAATTAACCTCTCAGGCGCGAGTATCAATGACGATCAATTCATTGATTTTCTCCATGAGCAATTTGCGCTGCATCAGGTTCCACCTCAAGTCATCTGTTTTGAAATTACAGAAACAGTGGCGATCGCCAACTTGAACAAGGCAATCCAACTGATGCGCGAACTGAAGCAGTTAGGATGCCGCTTTGCGCTTGATGATTTTGGTTCTGGTATGTCTTCATTTGCCTACCTGAAGAGCTTGCCCGTAGACTACCTTAAGATTGATGGCAACTTTATTAAAGATATTCTAGAAGACCCTACTGATATGGCTATGACAGAAGCCATCAACCAAGTAGGACACGTCATGGGCTTACAAACCATTGCTGAGTTTGTTGAGAACGATCGCATCTTTGAGGTGATTAAAGCGCTGGGAGTGGACTACGCTCAAGGCTACGGCATCGCCCACCCTCGGCCTTTTTCTACCGATCCCACCTCCGTTGAGGCATAACCAATGAGCGGGATTTCGCGATCGCTGGCGCTATGGGCTATCAAATTTTACAGGTCACTGTTTTGCTTGCTACTGAGATGGGATCAAAATCAATCTAAAATTTTGAAGATTAAACCCAAAAACATGCTTAATTCAACAAAGGCAGCTCTTAGAACTTGAACTAAATAGCGATCGTAGCCTGCTAAGATTCGGTCCTGAGAAATACGTAACGTTGTTGACTGTTTGGAGTTAAATCCATCCTCAAGAATGATTAATGTCAGCAAGAGCCCGGCCTATCCTAAAACAACTCCTGGCCTGAGGACCTGAACCGAAACTGAATTCCATGCTCATCAATGCTATTCAGCTTGCAGTCATGCCTTTAACCCAGACCAGTCTACAACAGTTGTAAATGAATCATGGAATTCATTAACTGAAGCAAGATTTTCTATTCCAATCAATTGCAGACCCAAATTTTGAGCTGTCTCAGAATCAATGGGGTGGTAACAAATCAGTTGTTTGATTGTTGAAAAGTTTTTATTGAGCTCTTTAAATTATGTTTGGATTCTTTGTGTTTTTCGTTTTTTGCGTGGCGCTCTTCTTGCTGCTTAGTCGCAAGCAAGTTCAGAAAGATTCTGCTTGGTGGGTCGAGATTGTTACCTCCCAGCCTAAAGGCACCTATTACTTTGGTCCTTTCAGCAATGTTGAAGAAGCCAATCACGCTCAATCTGGGTATGTGGAAGATCTAGAGGGAGAAGGCAGTAAGGTCATTGCAGTCCAGGTGAAATGGTGCCAGCCTAAAGAACTGACGATTGTGGAAGAAGAACAGTTGACTTATAGCTAGGCGATCGCCTACTCGAACAGCGCAGGCAGACTGGGTGGACGCAAAAACAATTGCGTGAAGTAGTAGCTCTCTCCCTGCTGCCAAACTCCCACCCCTGTCTCGCTATATGGGGCGGTGAGGATGTTTTCTCGATGGCCCGGGCTTTCCATCCACCCTTTAACAGCCACAGGTCCAGGGTTGGGAATATTGACGCTCTTAAATAAGTTCTCACCCACGATCCAATAGATAATGCCTGCGGCTTGAACTCGTTGCCCAACATTGCGGCCGTCGGGTCCAGTGTGGCTAAAAAAGTTTTTCTCGGCCATGAGGCGACTGTAATCGCGAGCGACCTGAGCCAAACGGTCATTGTTTTGGAGCGGTTTTAATCCTTGCTCCTGCCGAATTTCATTAATGCGTTGTCGTACTGTTGTCTCCATCTCCGCGATCGCGGGTGATTGAACCGTAGCAGATAAGTCCCCAGGAGACGGAGACGCAGAGGAAGCTGTAGGTAACTGAGTCGGAAAACTAGAGGGCAATGGCAAGTTGGGAAGTACTTGATTCAGCGACTCGCAGCCCATCAAGTTCAAGGCGATCGCTCCACCCATGAGCCAGATAGGTAATTTGTTAATGACCATTGGCCTATGCAATTCAGTATGTCCCAGCAGCTTACTCATCAGTTCTTAGAGAAACAGTGCAAAGATTACGCGCCAATCCCTGCCCCTGCTGTAAGGCGGCTCCCAGCCTGGGAGCGGAATGCGGCTAACTTCAAATTTGTTGAGGTTTTCGTTTCGGCTCACCTATCCCCAGAAGGAGATTCGGTCTAGGTGGTTGCCAGCAGGCTCATGATGGCGCTTCTAGTCGGCAAAGCCGTTTGCGCCCCAAACCCTGTCGTGGCGATCGCTGCGGCGGCATTGGCAAAGCGCCCTGCCTCGGACCAAGGTTGATTCTCGGCTAGGGCAACCGCGATCGCCGCTGCAAAAGCATCTCCTGCTCCCGTCGCATCAATGCTCTGCACAGGCACTTTGGGCAACCAACATTCTCCTTCTGGCCAAATCAGCAAATTCCCCGCATCACCCGCTTGCATTGCCACGGCTCCCACACCTCGTTGCAGTAAGATACCAGCCGCTTGACGTGCCGAATCTGGATCTGTCACTTTAACGCCAGTGATCACTTCTGCTTCTGAGGAGTTGGGGCGAATCAAATCAACTTCTTGCAGCAGCTCGTTGGCTAGTGGTACCGCAGGAGCGGGATCAAGCACTGTCCGTGCCCCTGCTTCCCGACCTAAGCGAAACGCTGCCTGCACCACCTCTAAAGGAGCTTCTAGCTGAGCCAGGACAACTTTAGTCGAGGCGATCGCGGCTTGGGCTGCCTCGACATCCACAACTGCCAACTGATGATTCGCTCCAGGCGCGGTTAAAATCTGCTTTTCGCCGCCCTGCCCCACCATAATCAGCGCTACTCCAGTAGCAGCTTGCTCATCTTGCACCACATAGCTGGTATCAACGCCCTGAGCTTGTAGATTAGCCATCAATGCCTGGCCCCGCTCATCCTTGCCAATGCGGGCCACGAAAGCAACACGAGCGCCTAAACGTGCTGCCGCTACGGCTTGATTGGCTCCCTTGCCGCCGGGTGCAGCTAGAAAAGTTTCGCCTTGAATGGTTTCGCCAGGTAAGGGGAGTTTAGGGCCTCGAATCAAGTAGTCACTGTTGGCGCTCCCCACAACCACAATGTCCCAAGTCGTTGTTTGTGTCATGGTTGCTCCCTCGTGCTCAAACCATCAACCCGATTGTCATGATTCTATGAACGCTGCCTACTGCGGCTGTGGTCTGCCGTAGCTATGCCCAATAAACCACTGCTAATTGAATTCTAGGAGCCAGCAACGTAGTCCCTGGGATAGGCGACAAAAATTATTTCTTTAGTTCAAGATGAAAACGTTATCGCTTTGGAGGCGGTTTTTAGTGTGATTTCCCCTTGGCGAAGTCCGCTCCCGTTGGAAGAGTACACAGCCAGTCAAGTTGTTGTCTACTTTTATAGCGGCAGATGGATTCCAATCATGTTTTGTCGTTTGGCAGAGGCGATCGCACTGCATCATAGAGCCTCATCATCGGGCAAAGAGCTATTCATCTTTCCCCCAGAGGTCAATCCTAGCGACTCTTCCCACTCACTCCACTGACTCATCCAGAGTTTAACTAGGCGATCGCTCTAGTTAGCAGGCACTTTTCTAATTGTCTTTCTTTGAATTTAATAAAAAATTTATCTTTGTCAGCATCAGGCAGCTATCTATCTAGAGATAGAATCAACCACTCAATCAAGTTGGAAAAGTGCCAAAAGACCAAAAAACAATGCCACCGCTTGCCTGAAGACGGTGGCTTTAATTATGGCTTAGGAACTTTTTTAGGAGCTTGCCAGATTGCAGGTCAAGTTACCGCAGACTAAAGAACTAAACCAGAGCTGGAGCAGCTTGCTGTTTTTGTTGGGCCAGTTCTAGCAGGCGCTTAATGCGCTCCTCGGTTGGAGGGTGAGTGCGGAAAAGCGACTGTAACCCTTGAGCTGAAAGGGGATTGATAATAAGTAGCGGAGACAGGGCAGGATTGCCGTTCATGGGAATTTGTAAACCGATCTTTTCTAGCTTTTCTAAGGCGCTAGCTAAAGCGGTTGGGTTACCAGTAATTTCCGCTGAACCTTGGTCGGCAGCAAATTCTCTAGTTCGAGAAATAGCGAACTGAATTAGACCTGCGGCCAATGGAGCCAAAATAATCAAGAACAAAATGGCAAATGGGTTGCCACCCCGGCGAGTATCACGAGTCACAGGGCCGTACAAAGCACCAAACGTGAGAATGCGACCCAGAAAGGTAATGGCTCCAGCCAGAGTACCTGCTACGGCTTGAGTCAGGGTGTCTCGGTTACGCACGTGAGTCAGTTCGTGGGCAATGACGCCTTCGAGTTCTTCGCGTGAGAGCAAGTCAATAATGCCCTGGGTCACCGCGATCGCCGAATGCTCTGGATCACGGCCTGTCGCAAAAGCGTTGGGTGATTGAGTTGGCACCAGAAACAACTTCGGCATGGGGATCTCGGCGCGATCGCTTAACGAAGCCACCATGTCGAACAGTTCTGGAGCTTCCTCACGGGCTAAGGGCTGTGCTTGATAGGCAGCCAGAGCAGCTTTATCAGAATAGTACCAAGAGCTAAAACTGGTAAAGGCGGCAATGCCCAAGCCTAAATAAAGTCCTTGCTCATCACCCACCAGATAATAAGCGCCTAAAACAATCAGTCCGCTCAGCAACCCCAGTAGAGCTGCTGTCTTAATTTGATTCGCCCCAACCATAGTTTTCTACCAATCGTTTTGAAAAAATTGCTTGAGAGTTGTTTTTAAGGTGTCAAATTTTCGTCCCTTTCAGTCTCTATCAAGTGAAAGAAACTCGCCTCTTCCGGCAGTACGGTACTGCGCTACTACGCAATTGCTTCAATGTCAAAGTTTATCTAGCACCACCAGAGGCATTGCGATCGCAGTGGAAGATTAACTGCGGCACCCACAAGCGTGGCTATACAGAAGACCAAACCAGATTTTGAATCAACGGAATCTTGATTCCACCCCTGCGATCAGCTTAGAACTCGATCGCGATATGGGAAGACCAGTTGATGTGCTTCAAGTCGCAGGCCACGCAAGCACAGGTCTATGATTTAGAAAAAATTCTGTGTCACGAAATGCCTCATTTTTGGCATGTCTGCAATCGAGGCGTTAACCCTGAGTTGGGCAAGATTGCAGGGACAACAGGAGAAATCTTACAAAGTAACCCCTTAGCGCTAGCTCAACTGTTAATTGCTTATCACATGCTGGTTGCAGCTCAGGGGTATTAAGCCATCACATACTTCCATCAATTGAGCTGGCTATCAAAGGCTGCCACTCGATGGAGTTGGGTAAAAGCATCCAATACAATCGTTTTCTGCTCTGGAGTTAAACCAGAAAGCGTCTCAACCCACAGCTGTAGTAGGTCCTTGCGGCTAATACTATTGGGCACGATAGACATGCTAAAAGCTCCCGATCGCTTCTTGTCCTAGCATGCCCAAATTTACCAGATGTTGCCTGAGTCAGATTGCGGAAGTTATAAAACTCTTTTTATATCTATGTTGCTATGTCTTAGGTAGAAGCCACATATTCTAAGAACGTTTGTGCATTCGAGCCAATATAGCTTTGCCAGCTTCCCGCTTGACTCCAGCCACCAACTCTAATGGACCTCTGACCAGCGAAGAGTTGAGCTTATCAATGCTGATGCCATGTGCTACCCACTGTTCCTCATTAGCATCCTCCGCTAAAGCAGAATAAACCACGCGCTTAATACCCACAAACGAAATAGCTGACAAGCACATCAAACAAGGCTCTAAGGTGACGTAGATGCTCAGGTCTGCTTTTTCCTCTGCGCTCATTTGGCTTAAGCGTCTAGCAGCTTGGCGTAGCACCGTCATCTCACCATGAGCGGTCATGTCGCCTGTTTCTTCAAATGTGTTGTGTCCTAAAGCCAAAATCTCACCTCGCCATAAAATCATGGCTCCTACACCTGCCTTGCCTTGATCGATCGCTCGGTTGGCTTCTTCCAAGACCTTATCGATCATCTGCTCATCTAGATCTGTGGGAGCGTGCAGATTGGCTGACTTTAACTCCTCTGGCGGCATCGAATATTGAGTGGTCACTGACAGGCTCCTGAGTCGGTTTAATCAAGTAGAAATAAAAACGGCGCTAGATAGCTAAATAGTGATGAAGTAGCGATCGCGCTTCTTTTACTCAAACCTAGTTGCAATGAAAGCACTTCGGTCTCTAGGCGGAAGTTCCTAACCAGAGTGGTTTCAGTCTCAAGATTGATAGACAGGCTAATTAGGCACCAAGGGCTGAGTAGCCACTAGCTAACACTTAGCGTATTTTTGACCTCTCCTCGGTCACCCGCCTATGTAAGTTGAGCTGCCTGAATCGGGATAACTGGGAAGATAATGGTTGAGGGTGCAAACGTTTCTATGACCTACTGCCTCAGGGTTGCCGATTTACCCACGAATGAACGCCCGCGCGAGCGACTCCTAATCCAAGGGGCTAAGGGTTTATCTACAGCGGAATTGTTAGCCATTTTGTTAGGGACAGGGCAGGGGCCAGGAAAGTTATCAGCGATCGGCCTAGGACAATACATTTTGCAAGAACTCAGCCAGCATCAGCGTGACCCCCTGGAAGTGCTGCGCGATGTGAATGCGCTGGATCTAACTAAAATCTCTGGCATTGGTCCAGCCAAGGCAACCACAATTTTGGCCGCGATCGAGCTAGGCAAGCGAGCCTTTCAATCTCGCCCTGCAGAGCGCACCGTGATCGACAGTCCTGAATCTGCTGCCGCTGCCCTCAGCCACGAATTGATGTGGCAGCACCAAGAACGCTTTGCGGTGTTGCTCCTTGATGTGAAGCATCGCTTACTGGGGACACAGGTAATCACCATAGGCACTGCCACCGAAACTTTAGCCCACCCTAGGGATATTTTTCGCGAAGTGATTCGCCAAGGTGCAACTCGCGTAATTGTGGCTCATAACCATCCTTCGGGCAGCACCGAACCCAGCACAGAGGATATTACTTTGACTCGCCAACTGCTGATGGGAGCACAGTTCTTAGCGATTCCTTTGCTAGATCACTTAATCATTGGCAACGGCGACCACCGTAGCCTTCGACAGACCACAGCCCTTTGGGACGAATACCCGCAAGGCATTTAATTCTTGCCGCTCTTATTGTTCCTACCCCTGGCCTGTGCTAAATTAGGAGTCCGCGGGCGATTAGCACAGTGGTAGCGCACTTCCTTCACACGGAAGGGGTCACTGGTTCGAATCCAGTATCGCCCATCAGTCTCTCTAAACCCACTGTGTAGTCATTCAGAAAAGGTAAGGGAACCGTAGGTTAACTGCCATGACCACGACTACCCAAAAGTTTAGCTTTGCAGACTATCTCATTTATGACGATGGTACAGGAACCCGTTATGACCTCGTCGAAGGGGAGTTAAGCTCTACCAAGTCGGCAGATTATCGGGCTAAGTACAGCGAGTATAGTGTTTTAGAAATTTCTGAATATTAGATTTTTGATCTGTTAGAGGCAAAGGTAACGATCTGTCAGTTGAATGAAGGTCGTTATGATGAGGCAGTCTTTACCGATGAATCTATCATTCAGTTTCCAACGTTTCTTGCTTTAAAGCTAACGGCTGCTCAGGTTTTGGCAGCGTAGTGATTGCGGTTTAAGAAGGCGATCGCACTTCAACTCAACAAGCTCGACACCTCAAAATGTTGGCTTGGGCATAACCTTTGGCTTTGCGATCGCGATTGTAACTGAGGGTTGAATCAGCAACCTCAACGAGCAGGTAAATATGCGATGCTACTCATCAACTTATCTCAGCACCCACCATTAGAGACTTCCAAAGAGTAGAAATCACTCATTTGGGTGTTATCCAATCTAATTACTCACCTATGTTGAACAAATAATTAATACCCGAATCTTCTATAGGTGAAGCTGATAGAAATTCTTTGCACATTTCTAAATACTTGGGCGGAAAAACTTAATTCCTGTTTGTAGGTTAATGATGTGAGCGACCAAACAAAAATCAAGCCTACATCAGGAGAAGTAATCATGGAAGTATCGACTTTTGAACTATTAGTCAAAGCGATCGCCCCTCGCAAGCCTTCTAACCCTGTCACAGATGAAGTTGCGCGTCGAGTTGTTCAGGGCTATTTCCTAACAGTAACCAACTTAGAAAGCGAAGATCTCAAGCTTCAGATTGAGTTTTACATCAGCTTGCCAACCAAAGCGAATCCTAATCCCAAGCCCAGACTGCTAGAAGCGAATACCATTTTGGTTTATGACATCGCTTTTGACCCCAATATCAAATTGGATGTTAAGCGTGTTGATACAGGCAACAAGAAGGTAGGAAAGTATATCGGTGAGTTTGATTTGCCTGCGGGTCAAACTGCCTCGGTGCAACTTCTGCCAGATCTCGCTAATGGCATCCTTGGCAATCCTGATCCGCAACTCGAAATCCGGGGTTATGCCGCTTTGGTTAATGTCACACCTTCTAAGAACAAAGCACCTGTAAAAGTGCTACTCAGCCCAGAAATTCGCGGCACCTTCCTGCCCAATGCGCTTGAACCTGGCAAGCCTTTGGACTTTGATCAAATTGCTTATGCGCTGCCTCTCGCGAGTGGCAAAGCTCTCAACTCAATTGAGTATGCAGATGCTAAAGACAAGCCCAAAGAAACTGAGAAATAGAGCGATCGCGGCTGAGAGTTCCTGAATTTCGTCAATAGCAGAGTAACGCTTGAATTTGGCTACTGACTAACCGATTTTATCATCTTTCTAGTCAGTAGCCTTCTACTTAAAAAGCCTCTTAATTAAGGGGCTAAATTTTCATGCTTGAGTTTTGATTTCTTCTAAAATGAGAGGTTGTTTGGATGCAAGCTGAGTTTAAGTTTCAACCTGTTTCTTTTAGTTGGGTGGCACTGCATCCTGAGCCAAAAGGTGTGGTTCAGTTTATTGGAGGCGCTTTCTTTGGTACCTTTCCAACTATTTTCTATCGCTACTTCTTAAGAAAATTATTTGAGGAAGGCTATACGATTGTGGCTTTGCCTTTTCGGTTTAGTTTTCGGCATTGGTCGATCGCCGCTACTTTATTTGCTGAACAAAACACCTTACGCACCGAATTGACAACATTAGCTCAGCGCTACGGCTATCAACACAAGATTTATCAAGAAAATTCTAAATATTCCTGGGTAGGACATAGCTTGGGTTGCAAGTATGTGGCACTGCTGGAGTTTCTGAGCGGCGATCGCTGGCAAGAAGTGGTGCAGCAGTGTGTCAATGCCAAAGAAGCGGCCCGGATTGAGCGTGCGATCGCCGAGATTGTGCCACCAGAGAAGATTTCGATTAAAGGTCAGCCTTCCTTGCTACTAGCCCCTGACATCAGCGATACCGAAAGCGCCATTCCCATCCGGGCTGTGGCTCGTTGGCTAGACAAGCTCAAGTTGGGGGTACTGCCTACTCGCGAACAAACTCAATGCTGCGTTGCGTCTAGCAGCCTGTTTAACCTGACGGCTCTGATTTCTTTCCAAAACGATACGGTTGCAGGAAATTTAGGAGATAAAGACAGAAGCGAAGAAATCCAGAAAAACAGCGATGTCTTGTGGTTCTTTCGACAGCTCCAGAAGCGCCCACTGCCGTTACTGTGCAAGGAGTTACCTGGCAAACATTTAGAGCCGGTAGGGGTGCAAGTAGGGCCGTATGTGGTTGATTTGAATCCCTTAGACAAATTTATCGAACCGATCGCTCAACGTTGGTTAGAGAGAGTGGCGATCGAGTTTCTCAGCGAGTTGCGGCGACGAGAGCAGAACCTGCCTTAAAGACGGATGCCAGCAAGCCTACTCATACAAGCCACAGAAGCTTGGGATCGCGCTATTGAGCCGCAGAATCTAAGATACAAATAATTCGATCTTTGCGGCTATAACTCTAAATAGGCGTAATCCATCGGGGAACGTTAGCAAGCTACTTTAGATTCAGTCACTCACCTAGGGATGGACGAAAGATTGACGAACTAAGGATGCAAAAGCTCAACAAGTTCCGAGGTTAGGCAGTACAGGCAGAGGGGCACAGTGAATGGAATTGACGACAGCCTTAAAAGGGCAGACAGTGCGGAATGCAGTGCGAGAAGTTGGCATCAACCCTGACTATTGGTATGCGGTCGGCTGGGCTAATAAGCTGAAGCCGAATGAGGTGATGCCCGTCAAGATTTGGCAGCAGGCGATCGCGGTTTATCGAGATGCCACAGGCCAACTCCATGCCCTAGAAGATGCCTGCCCCCATAAAGGTGTAGCGCTGCACAAAGGTAAAGTGCATGGCACTAATTTGGCTTGTCGCTATCACGGCTGGGAGTTTGATGGCCAAGGGGACTGCGTCAAAATACCTTATTTCCCCCCTGAACAAAAATTACCCTGTGCTCAAGCCCGCAGCTACCCCATTCAAGAAAAGTACAACATCATTTGGATTTTTCCGGGTGATCCAGCGCTGGCTGAAACGTGTTCTCTACCGGATATTGCAGAGTTTGATCACCCCGACTTTTTCATGGTGCCAGTCACCGGACACTTTAAATCTCATTTCTCTATCTGCAACGAAAACTCAATGGATGTATTTCATGGGTTTTTACATGAAAATTTGCAGGGTTGGTTCGACCCCATCTTGACCAGCTTGCGAGAAACTGAGAATAGCGTCTGTGCGGACTATCGGGTGTCTTACAAAGGCAAGCTGGCGAAATTTTTGGGCTTAGCCGAGGAAGCTGAGCAGGTGACGACCAAAACCGTTTCAGTAGAATATCGTTATCCGCACTATCAAAGCTCGTTGGAGGGCGTTTCTAGCCTCTATCTGATGCGATTGCCGATGGGTCCTACAGAAAGTGCTTCCTTTGCCTTGTTCTTTCTGCGTGTGAAGTTGCCCAAGTGGTTTTTGCGATCGCTAGAGCCTGTGCTACAACCCTTGCTGGAGCAGCACGTGTTCATGAAATTTCTCAATCAAGACATTGAGATGATGGAAAGTGAGCAGCGTCGCTACCTGGACAACCCGCAGCGTCGGTATGTGGAAGTAAACCCAGCCATCATTGCAGTGCAGCGATTAATTGTCCGGCAGTACGAACAATTTGTGCAAAAATCTAGTCAATCAGAAGATCCCCAAAGCGGGAACTCAGATAACTTTGTTTCTTTCTCTAAGGCTATGGCTTCTAGCCCAGCCGAGCTAACCACAGAAAGCCCAGTCGGATGAAGGCAACTATACCAGCCGTTCCTCAAACAGATGTAATCCGGAACCGTACTTCAGCCTCTACCCAGTACTTTGGTTCACAAACAATTTGGTTGTATAAAGTAATCCAGACCCTCTGGATTGCTGGTGTTTGGTGTTGTATTAGACCTGGATGATGGGCATTTTGCTAGGAAAATACACTGTTATGCCAGAGACGATAGACTATCTGGGAATAAGGTGAGGGGAGTTTACTGTGCAAGTTATTAAAGAATACGTCCAGCGCTGGTATGACAGCGAACTTGAGCCAGATGAATACATCTGCCACGCCAAACAAGGAAATTTAGTTGAACTGGAAGATGCTAAAACAGGCGTTCGCTGCACAGCTTTAACCTTCTGTACCAATGACGTCTTGGGGCTGGTTCAATCCGAGTCAGTTAGACAAGCGGCGATCGATAGCATTGTGCAGTACGGCACTTCCAATAGTTCCTGCTCTGTCTTGAGTGGTCGAATTGATTTACATCGTCAGCTCGAAGATGAAATTTCGGCCTTCAAACATCTTCCTCACACCCAACTCTTTCTGAATGCTTGGATGGCGATGCAAGCCTTAATGGATGCGTTTTGCCATTTAGCAATTCCGGTACCTGGTTTTCAGCATACGCGGGAAACGCTTATTCTCACCGATGTACTGAACCACGGTTGCATCGTTTCTGCGATCGCCAATGCAGGAACTCGCTCCGGTAAGCTCTTTGGTCATAGCCCCCGGGTGCGGGTTCGTGCTTACCGACACTGCGATGTCAACGACTTGGCCACCAAACTGCGCCGCTATGCCAGACCCGATGACCGCATCATGGTGGTTTCGGATGCAGTGTTCTCGATGGATGGCGACATTGCTCCCCTACCCGACATGCTCGACGTGATGCAGAATTACGAAGGCAGCGTCTTGATGATGGATGAAGCTCATGCCAGTGGTGCGATCGGAGCAACTGGAAGAGGAATTTACGAGCACTTTAACCTCACTCCTCAGCAAGCGATCGAGCGTGGTGTTGTGCCGCTGATCATGACCACCTTCTCGAAGTTTGCAGCCTCGGCTGGTGCGGCGATTAGCAGCCATGTAGCTGAGCTGAAGCCGTTGCTGAATGTCTCTCCCACCTCAATCGGCACTATTTCTCTACCTGCACCCCTCACCGCTGCTGCGCTAGAGAGCATCAAAATAGTGCGACGGGAGCCAGAACGGGTACGTCAATTACAGGAAAATACAGCTTACTTGCGATCGCGCTTGACCGAGCACGACTTCCTGCCGATCGGCGAAACCAACGTCGTTCCCATTATTTTGCCGTCCGAAATCAATCCCAAGCTGTTTGGTCGGTTGCTGCTCGAAAACTACGGCATTTGGGTTTCGCCGATCTGGTTTATTGCCAAGCCCCGTTTGCGGGTGACTGTCAACGCCCTCCATACCAAAGAGGAAATGGATCGATTGGTGGCAGGGTTAGTGGCAACTCGAAATGTGCTGTATAAACCCACCATTAGTGCTTAGTTTGATAAAATGCTGCGAGGGTAGAAAAATACTCTGCCCTTGCCATAAAATCTTTAGTTTCAAAAGTTAAAAAATGGTGGCTACTCAGGCTTCGACGTATCAGATTCGGGCGGTCACAACTCCAGCAGATCAAGACCTGTTTCTGGATGTGCCAACGCGAGTTTATGCCAATGATCCGAACTGGGTACCGCCTTTACGCAGCAGTACTGCCAAGCAATTCTCACCTAGCAATCCCTTCCTGCAATACGGTAAACTGCAACCGTTTATCGCAGTCACTCAGGGAGCCAAAGGGCCAGAGGCGGTAGGGCGTGTGGTAGCAGCAGTGAACCAGCGCCTGATCGAGCGAGAAGGGCAGCAGATTGGGTTGTTTGGTTTTTTTGAATGTATTGCTGATTTTGCGATCGCTCAAGCACTGCTCGATGCCGCCTCTGACTGGTTGCGTCAGCAAGGCATGACGGCAGTGCGTGGTCCCATCGATCTTTCAACCCATAACAGTTGCCTGTGGTTAGTTGATGGCTTTGACTCACCGCCAATGGTGATGATGCCTTACAATCCCGCTTACTATCCCGAATTTGCCGAGCGGTTGGGTTGGCAAAAGGCTAAAGATGCCTACGCTTACAACTTTCCTTTAGACAAGCCTTTACCCACCGAGTTCGAGAAAGCCCATCGCATTGCTTGCAAATCCGGCGTAACCTTCCGACCGTTGCGAACGAAAGGGGAAGGTTTTGAGCAAGATTGCCTTAGCCTCTACCGCTTGTTCACCACCGCCTTTGCAGGCAACTGGAGTTCTACACCCCGCACCCAAGAAGAATTTCTGGAAGAAGCTAAAGAGCTGCAAAGCTTAGTTGATCCAGACGTATTCCCGATCGCGGAATATAACGGCGAAATGATTGGGTTCTTTATGGGCTTGCCCGACTACAATATTCCCCTCAAACAGGTGGGCGGCAAGCTCAATTGGCTAGGGATTCTTAAGTTTCTCTGGTATCGTCGCCAGATTAACCAAGGCCGAGTCATTGCTATCTGTTCTTTGCCTGAATACCGTCGCAAAATGGTGCCTCTCGCCTTAATTTATTTGGGCATGAGCGGTGGCATCCAAAAAGGGAAACCTTATCAGCGAGCTGAACTCTCTTGGGTTTACGAAGATAACTTCCCGTCGTGCAAGTTGATTGAAGCGTCGGGTGGCAAGATTTATAAGACGTACCGCATCTACGAAAAAGCATTATGAAGGCGCTAGTCACCGGAGCAAACGGCTTTACCGGATCTCACCTGGTTCGTCTATTGGAACAGCGGGGTGACCAGGTAGTAGGGCTGGTCCGTAAGTCGAGCAATTTGTCGCGCCTAGCTGACACTCAAGTGCACCTGGTTTATGGTGACCTCAGCGATCGCGAAGCCTTACGCACCGCCATGCAAGGGGTAGACATAGTATTTCACACCGCTGCCTATGTGGAGTTGGGTTTGGTGAATGCGGCTGAGATGGAGCGTGTGAACGTAGAAGGCACTCGCGCCGTGATGGAAGTAGCCAAAGAAGTGGACGTGGCCAAAGTGGTCTATTGCAGCACCATTGGGGTGTTTGGTGACACGCAAGGGCAAGTGGTGGATGAGACCTTTCAGCGCACTCAAAAAGACTTTTCCTCCGCCTACGATCGCACTAAATATGACGCGCAAGTATTTGTGGATCAGATGGCGCAGCAAGGGCTACCCGTCGTGAGTGTGATGCCCTCTGGAATTTTTGGCGCGGATGATCCGCACTTTATTCCGGTCTTGCGGCAATTTCTCAAAGGTGGACTGAAGCTCTGGGCCGGGGGCGATCGCGTCACGGGTGTAGTCCACGTTGATGACCTGGCGATGGCCATGATCTTGGCTGCCGAGAGAGCGCCAACCGGAGAGCACTACATTATTTCTGCTGGGGATTTGACCACACGAGAAATGTTCCAAATTGTGGGTCAGCAAGCTGGGATTGCTGCTCCCACCGAGGCTCCCAAAGCTTTGGTTAGGTTAGTGGGGAATATCTTAGACCCCCTTGGTCGCTTGTTCTCCTGGCAACCACCTCTGAGCCGAGAGCGGGTTCACTACGTCTACGATCGCTGTGTGCGGGTTGATGCCGCTAAAGCCCGACGCGAATTGAATTGGCAACCCCGCTCCGTTGCTGACACCTTGACCGAAATCGCTCAAGCAGTCCAGAAGACGCTTTAGCACGACTTCCACCTTGAAACTACCGCTAGTTTCTGTAAAACCCTATTGGGGATGATCCCCAGGGGTAACTGGGTAGATTGCCGCTATGCGATCGCCCTGCCTACCAGGGAGAATACAGACATAGCAAACCAGCCAATTGGCATTTAATACACCAAGCCTCACTTATATATAGAGGCTGACAGAAAATATGACGAGGCCAATCTGCTATCTCCGTAACTGGAGCAGCAACAGGCACTAGGTTCTCGACAAACTTTATGGAATAAATTACGGGTAGGGGCGCAGCATTCTGTGCCCCTATCTAGTTTTAAATAGCTTGAACTACAACGAAGGGCTAGGCAGCATATCGCTGATCGAGCATGCCATCTTCCAAGTTCACCACTCGGTCTGCCACATCCATAATGCGTGGGTCATGAGTCACCATCAACACTGTACGACCCCCCTCTTTGGCAAGGTTTCGTAGCAACTCAATCACTGCATGGCCGCTACGAGAGTCCAGAGCCGCAGTAGGTTCATCCGCCATGATTAGGGGTGGGTCGCCTGCTAAAGCTCGTGCGATCGCCACTCGTTGTTGTTGGCCACCCGATAGCTCTCGAGGTAGTAACTTTACTTTATCTTGCAGCCCCACCTGTTCTAGCAAGCTTTGAGCCTGCTGGCGACGGTTACTGCGCCCTCGAAGACCTTTGACCTTAAGTGCTAATTCCACATTTTCAAGGGCAGTCAGGGCAGGAAACAGATTAAATCCTTGAAAAATAAAACCAATATTTTCCAAGCGGAACTGGGATAGTTGGGTGCGAGACATTCTTGTAATTTCTTGCCCTAACAAATGAACACTGCCGCGGCTAGGTGTTAAGATCCCCGCTAGGATAGAGAGCAGCGTAGTTTTTCCAGATCCAGAAGGACCCATCAGCAAATAAATGTCCCCTCTCTGGATATCGAGATCAATATCTTTCAGGGCGTAGAAGCGTTCAGCACCGGATTGGAATACCATTTCCACCCCACGGGCAGCAATGGCATTGGTTTTAATTTGGGTAGAGCCTATTGCGGTAGAAGCAACCTGACTCTGAAGCTGGGCATATTCAGCAAAACGAATTTGAGAAGCAGTCATCCGCTTAGGTTTCTAATCAACATTGGTTAAATGGAAAGGAGTGGAGTGCGAACTTTGGACAACGATGCACTGGTAGATTCAGGTGCTTAAACGCCGAATCCAGATTTCATCGCTGTAGAGCCATACTATCTAGTGTATCCAGGTTCTCTAAGTTCTCCGTATTCCCCTCGAGAAGTTTAAGGTTATGCCTTAAACACGATGGCGGGGTCAACTCGAGTTACCTTCTGAATCGCGAACAAGGCAGAGCTGACACACATCACCACCGTGATGCCGAAAACTCCGAAGGCTGTTGCGGGTGTAATTAAAATCAGAATCCCCTGAGTTGCCGATGTCCATGTGCCGACTCCAAGACACAGGGCTAAGCTAGGCAGGTAACCCAAAACGGCCATCCATAAGGCTTGCTCGACAATCACGCTGTAGATTACCCAATCTGACGCGCCCATCGCTTTGAGAGTTCCGAACTCTCGTAGGTGATCCGAGACAGAGGAGTACAGAATTTGGCCCACAATCACGATTCCCACAATGATGCCAACAGCAGCTCCTAGACCGAGAACAAAGCCAATGCCCGTACGTTTTTGCCAATAATTACGAGTTTTTGCCACCATTTCGGCTCGTGTATAGGCATGGGTATTGGGCAGAGTCGCTTCTAACCGTTTTTTAAGAATTGCTAGATCTTGGTTGGGTTGGGCCCGAATCAAAATATAAGTGATGGGGTCGCCTAAATTCAGGCGACGGGGGGCCGCAGGCGCAGGATTGACCGAGCCAGTGCCAGCAGGCGCTGTTTCATAGGTGTTGGTGCATTGCACCTCCTCGGAGCCAGTCTGCGATCGGCATTGCAGGTTAGAACGGATGGGGGAGTTTATATAGGCATTGGCATTTTCTAAAGAGGTAAATAGGAAGCTACTAGACACCATTGACTGAGTGCCGCGAGTGAGACCAACGAGTCGAGCTGGAAGTGAGCCGATCGCGCCTTGAGCATTAAGGGTTTTAAGATTCAGTGAATCTGCATTGGTTTCATCCACCATCACCGAAAAAGGCTGCTTGAGGGCACTGAGGCTGCCTTGGGTGATGTTTTGGGGAGAAAATAACTGTCCTTGAGGATCAAAGCCGACGACTCGGACTGGCGCAATCTCGTCTTGAGAGTTACGCCAAATGCCTGGCCTAAAGATCAAGGCTTCCGCTCGCCCTACGCCTGGTACTTGTTGCGCGACCCTAAGCTGATCCACTGCCAGAGGTAGCGTCAGCTCAATCTGCACCATGTCTTTGGAAGCAACCCAAACATCAGCCTGAGATTGGTCAATCAGGAGGGTGGTAGAACGAGTAAACCCTCTGAGAATTCCAGTCTGAATAGTGACAAGGCTGACTGCAAACATGATGCCAGCTTGAGCCACCAGGAATCGAGGAATATCCTCAAACAAGTTTTTGCGGGCGATGGAAGCCATGAAGGAAAGTAACAGTTGAGTGCCTTATTATCAGCCTAAAAGATGGCAGGGCAAACTTCTGCTCAAGCAACCACTTACTCGACCGTCACAGATTTGGCGAGGTTTCTAGGTTGGTCTACGTCTAAGCCGCGACGGGCCGCAATGTGATAGGCCAGCAACTGTAGCGGAATCACAGCCAAAATCGGCGAGAGTAACTCTTCCACAACTGGCACAGGCAGCAAGTCATCGAAAATTTCGGCAGATTCGCTGGCCTCTAAGGGAGTCACACCGATGAGGCGGGCATCTCTGGCTTTCGCTTCTTGAGCATTGGAGAGCACTTTTTCGTAAACCAAACCTGGTGTGGCGATCGCGACGACAGGCACTTTGGCATCTAGTAGTGCGATCGGTCCGTGCTTCATTTCTCCAGCAGGATAACCCTCAGCGTGAATGTAGCTGATTTCCTTAAGTTTCAAAGCTCCCTCTAGGGCGATCGGGAAGTTGATCCCCCGTCCTAAGAAAATAAAGTCTTGAGTTTCCGCGAAGTCGTGGGCCAGTTCTTCGATATAGCGCTCTTGGCTTTCCAGAATTAGCTCGATTTGCGCCGGAAGTTGCCGCAGTCCTAGCAAGATTTGTTCTAAACGAGTGGCTGATAGCGTTTGTTGGTGGTATGCCAGATCTAAAGCCAGAGCGTAGAATGCCATCAACTGCGCCACAAAGGTTTTGGTGGCAGCCACGCCAATTTCGATTCCTGCATGGGTATCGATTACCTGAGGCACCATGTGGCCCAAGGAGCTTTCGGGACGGTTGGTGATACCGAGCAAGCGTGCCTCAAACCGAGGGGATTGCCCAGCCCGTCGCTGCTTTTCCATTTCCAGTGCTGCTAGGGTATCTGCTGTTTCGCCCGACTGAGTCACGCCAATGGTGAGGGTGTTGGGAGTCAAGGGCGACGGAGCATAGCGAAACTCTGAAGCATACTGCACCATTGTTGGGATGCCAGCCAACTGCTCGATCAGGTATTTGCCCACCAAGCTGGCGTGCCAACTGGTGCCACAAGCGACAATTTGCACCTGTTTCAAATCGCTATAGAGTTCGGGTGCCAGGTTGAGTTTAATGGGTGAAGTGGCAGATTCAGGACTCCAACTAGTATCGAGGTAAGCTTCTAGGCAAGCCCGCACCACTCCTGGTTGCTCGTAGATTTCCTTGAGCATGAAGTGCTTGAAGCCCTGCTTTTCTACCATGACAGGGTTCCAGTTGAGAGTGCGAGGGGTTTTCCGCAAGCGATCGCCCCCAAAGCTATACACCTCAACTCCCAAGGGCGTTAAACGTGCCAGTTCGCCATTTTCCAGGGTTAAGACGGCGCGCGTGTGGGGCACTAAAGCAGGAGTATCAGAAGCGCAGAAGAATTCCCCTTGACCGAAACCGATGGATAGCGGTGCTTGCTGCCGCGCCACAATCAGTTCATCTGGGAAGTCAGCGCTAATTACCGCGATCGCAAAGGCTCCTTCTAAGTGGTTGACCGCTTGGCGCACAGCCTCTAGTAAAGGCGAGTGCTGGGCCAACGCAGGCATCGAACTAGGCTCAGCTTTGAGCTTCTCAAGCAGTTCAGCGATCAGATGCGGGATTACTTCTGTATCAGTTTCAGAGCGGAAGGTGTGGCCTCTGGCAATTAAGCCTTCTCGCAATTCCCGATAATTCTCAATAATGCCGTTTTGCACCACCGCTAGGCGATGGGCTGTATCCATGTGGGGGTGAGCGTTGTACTCTTCTGGCTTGCCATGAGTTGCCCAACGGGTATGACCGATGCCAAGCTGGGCTGGGTTCTCAATGCCTTCGAGTTTTTCTTGAAGGTTGTGTAGCTTGCCCTTGGCGCGGACGCAGTGGATCTCGCCTTCCAAAACGGTTGCGATCCCCGCAGAATCGTAGCCGCGATACTCCAGTTTCTGTAACCCTGCCAACAAAATGTCACTTGCTGCTTGGGTACCGATATAGCCAACAATTCCGCACATTTAACCCACAACTCCTGCCAAGCGATTACGGTTTAGGTGCCATCTGCCTTTCAGCGCTCTGGCTGTAGTGCGATCGCGCGATCGCCTCTTGAGACAGATAAAACGCGAATATAACAGTCTTTAGCGATCAACAGTGCTTCATCAAGTACTGAAACCAAAAAGTGATCTACGCCTTGGTTGGGCTGAAAACGGGATAGATAGCTCGTCTAGGCACGTAAAGTTACCAAAAAAAATAGGGAGGCTGAACACCTCCCCTGTTTTTTGAACCCAAGTATATCGATAAACGCAGGATAAAAAAATGATGCGTTTAATGTCAGTTTCTAGTAGGCCAAACCCATACTCCGGGTTGTTTCAGCATTAGAGAGATAAACTCTAATGCTGAGGAAGTCAGTAGGACAAGCAGTTTCGCACCGCTTGCAACCCACACAGTCCTCGGTACGAGGAGACGAAGCAATTTGACCAGCCTTGCAGCCGTCCCAGGGAACCATCTCTAGAACGTCAGTAGGGCAAGCCCGGACGCATTGAGTACACCCAATGCAGGTGTCATAAATTTTGACAGAATGAGACATTGAATAAAGACTCCAAACTAGGTGTTCAATGCCTTGCAACATCTGCGGTAAAGCAGACCAGCAAGTCTTAGAACTAAGACTCTAGAATCAACGCCAAGTTTACCGCAGTGCTAGAGATCGCTTCTGAGAAAGGCGGCAAAAATTCAAAGAATTTAATACACACCCTAATAGTGGAAATATTTTGGGAGAAAGCTTGATGGAGTAAGGTTTTGGGAGCCTCCCAATGGCCTTTTTGGGGGTTAATATCTCCTCTTTTTGTAAAACGCTCGTTACAAAACGTAGGAAATTAGCTAGAAATTATTGCTCTAGAAACCAAGCTTTTCCAAAACTGAGCGAGTGGAAACAATGTGATGGTTTAAGCCCAACTTTTCTGGGGCCACTCCTAAAGCCAAGGCAACCAGTTGAGGAAGGTGTAAAACAGGCAAGCCCAATTTCTGCCCAATTACTTGTTCGACCTCTGGTTGGCGAGAGTCGAGGTTGAGGTGGCACAAAGGGCAGGGCGTGACCAAACAATCGGCTCCAGAGGCGATCGCGTCCTGAATATGGTTGCCTGCCATCTGAAACGCCTGATCGGTGGCGTAACTAGAGAGCGGCCAACCGCAGCATTGAGTGCGGCCTCGATAATAAATCGGTGTCGCGCCGATCGCCCGGAACACGTTTTCCATCGACTCTGGTTGGAAGGGGTCATCGAAGGGAATCGAAGTTTGGGCACGCAGGAGGTAGCAGCCATAGAAGGCGGCGCACTTCAGACCTGCTAGCTTACGGGTCACTTTGGCTTGCAGTGCTTCTAGGCCGTAGTCTCCTACCAAAGCCCACAATAGATGCTTGACTTCAGTGCTGCCTTTGTAAGGTGAGCAGCCTTCTTGCTTCAGTAAACCGTTGATTTGGTCGATGTAGTCAGGATTGTTTTGTTGGGATTTTTTTAACCGTTCATCTACATGACCGATTACGCCTTGGCAAGTGCTGCAATGAGTGAGTAACGGTAGATTTAATTCTTCTGCTAGAGCAATATTGCGAGCATTAACGCTGTCTTCTAAGAGAGCAGATTCTTCCTTAAACGTACCGGAACCACAGCAGGAAGCTTTTTTTAATTCGACTAGTTCAATTCCTAAAGCGCTAGTTAAGGCTGCGGTCGAGAGGTAAAGTTCTCGGCAGGCTCCTTGAGCCACACAGCCGGGGAAATAAGCGTACTTCAAAGACGGAGATGGCATAGCTAAGCGTGACTGAGTGGGTGTTCAGCTCCAGCAAACTTCAACTTAGGTCTAGCTAGGTCTGCCTAGATCTGCCTAGGATTGAGGAGCTAACTCGCGACTGACCCTTCTATCATCGCTTTTTCGGCTGAGGACTGTGGGGACAGAGGTTAACTTTTCGTTGAGTTTTGGCTCGGAATGTGTCAGTTCGGGAAAGCGCCCATCTAACGCGATCGCCGTCACGCTTTCAGATAAGATAGGAAATGCTCAGAGCTGATGTCTGCCTGGGATCAAATTCCAGCAAATTCATCTGTAAGATGTTTTGACAGCCTTTCTAGAGTAAGTTTTTCTAGAGCGCACTGACAAAAGCTGAAACCACTGAGTAAGTCCTAAAATAAGAAGCTAGGGGTTGTCATGAATCAAGAAGAAATCTTTGCTAAAGTTCAAAAAATCGTTTCCGAGCAACTAGGTGTTGAAGCTAGCGAAGTTAAGCCAGCTGCTAGCTTTGCCAATGACCTCGGTGCTGACTCTCTCGACACGGTGGAGTTAGTCATGGCCCTAGAAGAAGAATTTGATATTGAGATTCCCGACGAAGCAGCCGAAGAAATCGCTACTGTGCAAAACGCAGTCGATTACATCAGCAACAAAGCAGCAGCTTAGACTCTAAATCATTGGCAGCTCGGCACCGTACCAAGCTTGGGGGTGGGGAGATGCCAACTCAGAAACCTGTATTCTGCGTTCCGGGCTAGAAAGCCCTTGAATTTTACATCATGACAAATTCTGACCGTAAGCGCGTTGTTGTAACGGGTCTCGGCGCGGTTACACCCATTGGCAACACCTTGTCAGAGTATTGGGAAGGGTTGGTGAGTGGACGCAATGGCATTGGCCCAATCACTCTGTTTGATGCAGCTCGGCACGACTGCCGAATTGCGGGAGAAGTTAAAGCATTTGATCCCTTCCAGTACTTAGAGCGTAAGGATGCGAAGCGGATGGATCGGTTTGCTCAGTTTGCCGTGGCAGCGAGTAAACAAGCGATCGCCGATGCTCAATTTGTCATCAACGACCTGAACGCAGAACAGGTGGGTGTGATCATCGGTTCCGGGGTCGGTGGCATCAAGGTTCTGGAAGACCAGCAGGAAGTTTACCTGACCAAAGGCCCAGACCGTTGTAGCCCCTTCATGGTGCCGATGATGATCGCCAATATGGCGGCGGGCTTAACCGCAATTCACATTGGTGCCAAAGGCCCTAACTCTTGCCCGGTGACTGCTTGTGCTTCTGGTTCTAATGGGATTGGGGATGCTTTCCGGTTGATTCAAGGTGGCTATGCCCAAGCGATGATCTGCGGTGGTGCGGAGGCAGCAATCACTCCCCTTTCAGTTGCTGGTTTTGCTTCTGCTCGGACGCTGTCTACTCGCAATGACGACCCTGCTCATGCCAGTCGTCCGTTTGATCGCGATCGCAACGGCTTTGTCATGGGTGAAGGGGCAGGAATTCTGTTGCTCGAAGAACTAGAGCATGCCCTCAGCCGTGGCGCTCGTATCTACGCCGAAATGATTGGTTATGGCATGACCTGCGATGCCTACCACATGACTTCTCCGGTTCCAGGTGGCGAAGGGGCAGCTAGAGCGATTCAACTGGCGATGAAGGATGCTGGGATTACGCCGGATCAAGTGAGCTATATCAATGCTCATGGCACTAGCACTCCCATGAACGACCCCAATGAAACGGCAGCGATTAAGACTGCTTTGGGCGAACATGCCTACAAAGTGGCGGTCAGCTCCACTAAGTCGATGACGGGACACTTACTGGGTGGCTCCGGTGGGATTGAAGGCGTGGCAACCGCTCTGGCTGTGGCTCACGACCAACTGCCGCCAACCATTAATTTGGAAAATCCTGACCCTGCATGTGACCTGGACTATGTACCAAATCACAGCCGATCCCATAAAGTTGATGTAGCTTTATCCAACTCATTTGGGTTTGGTGGTCACAACGTTACGGTAGCATTTAGAAAGTACGTTGGCTGAGCTTGTAAAATTTAACCCAGTCTTTGGGATCGCGGGGTAACTCAGGTCTATAAACACCTGGGTTTCTGCGTTAGTAGTTATTACCTATCCAATGCCATTATCAGCTACCATAATTGGTAATTCAGTAGGTATATAAGCTTAGGGTGACCCGGAGCAACGTCACGATCGCTCACCCAGTCCAGTGCTAACTCGTAGTTCAACTAGATAGAGATTATGGCTGTCGCAACCCAACAATCACTCGACGAGCTTTGTATTAATTCCATCCGCTTTCTGGCGATTGACGCTGTAGAAAAGGCAAAATCTGGTCACCCAGGGTTGCCGATGGGCGCTGCTCCGATGGCATACGTGCTCTGGGATCGCTTTATGCGGTTCAATCCCAAAAATCCTTACTGGTTCAACCGCGATCGCTTTGTGTTGTCGGCAGGTCACGGTTCCATGCTGCAATACGCCCTGCTCCATTTAGCTGGGTACGACAGCGTGACGCTGGATGACATTAAGCAATTCCGTCAGTTGGACTCCAAGACTCCAGGCCACCCCGAAAACTTCATGACTCCTGGGGTCGAAGTCACCACGGGTCCTCTAGGTCAGGGGATTTGTAATGGTGTGGGCTTAGCAATGGCCGAAGCTCATCTAGCAGGCAAGTTCAACAAGCCTGATGCCACCCTGGTTGACCACTACACCTATGTCATCCTAGGTGATGGTTGCAACATGGAAGGGATTTCTGGCGAAGCTTGCTCCTTGGCAGGACACCTCGGCCTCGGTAAGTTGATTGCTCTCTACGACGACAACCATATCTCAATCGACGGTTCTACGGACGTTTCCTTTACTGAAGATGTCTCGAAGCGCTTTGAAGCTTACGGTTGGCATGTGCTGCACGTAGCTGATGGCAACAGTGACCTCGACGGCATTGCCAAGGCCATTGAAGAAGCGAAGAAAGTTACCGATAAGCCTTCCTTCATCAAAGTCACTACCACCATTGGCTACGGCTCTCCTAATAAAGCTAACACCGCTGGCGTTCATGGTGCGGCACTAGGTGGCGATGAAATCAAGTTGACCCGCGAGAACTTGGGTTGGAACTACGAACCCTTTGAAGTACCTCAAGATGCTCTGAACCACTGGCGTAAAGCCGTAGAGCGGGGTGCTCAACTCGAAGATGAGTGGAATCAAGTTCTAGCTCAATACAGAACCAAATACGCTGGTGAAGCGGCGGAATTTGAGCGCTTTATTAGCAACAAACTCCCCGAAGGTTGGGAAAAGTCTCTACCGGTTTACACTCCCGAAGACAAAGCGATCGCGACTCGCCAAACTTCTGAGAAAACCCTGAACGCGATCGCTCCTGCTCTGCCTGAGTTGATTGGTGGTTCCGCTGACCTCACCCACTCCAACCTCACCTACATCAAAGTGTCGGGTGACTTCCAGAAAGGCGCTTACGAAAATCGCAACCTGCGCTTTGGCGTGCGTGAGCATGGTATGGGCGCAATCTGTAATGGGATTGCCCTGCACAACTCTGGCTTGATTCCTTATTGCGCCACCTTCTTGGTCTTCGCAGACTACATGCGGGCAGCGATTCGTCTATCGGCGCTGTCTCAAGCGGGCGTAATTTACGTTATGACCCACGACTCGATCGCCTTGGGTGAGGACGGTCCTACTCACCAGCCGATTGAAACGATCGCATCTTTACGGGCGATTCCTAACCTGTTGGTTATGCGTCCTGCAGATGGTAACGAAACCTCTGGGGCTTACAAGGTGGCGGTAGAAGAGCGTAAGCGTCCTACCCTGATGGCTCTGTCACGCCAAGCCCTACCTCAGTTAGATGGTTCCTCCATTGAAGGTGTGTCGAAGGGTGCATACATCCTGTCTGGCGGCGAAGGTACCCCTGACCTGATCTTGCTGGCTACGGGTAGTGAAGTGCAACTTTGTGTCAAGGCCGCTGAGCAACTCCGGGCAGAAGGCAAGAACGTCCGCGTCGTTTCTATGCCTTGCTGGGAACTGTTTGATGAGCAAGATGCCGCATATCGCGAGTCAGTGCTACCTAAAGCCGTGACCAAGCGCTTAGCTGTAGAAGCAGCCTCCAGCTTTGGCTGGTGCCGCTACATCGGCAGCGAAGGCGACATGATCAGCGTTGAGCGCTTTGGTGTGTCGGCTCCTGGTAACGTAGCGCTAGAGAAGTTTGGCTACACTGTGGACAACGTAGTGACCAGAGCAAAAGCACTGTTGGGTTAAGTTGGCATCAGTTTGGCAAACTTAAATTGAACTTATTGACTCCCTAGAAATAGGGGGTCATTTTTATGTCTTTGTTGATGGTCTTTTCAGACTAGTTCCACAGATTTTGCAGAACTGGGCATCAGGGTCATGCAAAGCCAAACCACAGCCAGAGCATTGCGTTTCTACTTGTGTGGAAGTTTTGACCAATCGTCGGATTAAGTCCCCAATTTGCCAGGGAATTAGAGCAATGCCTGTCAAAATCATCAGTACGGTGAGCAATCGACCCGTTTCTGAGACAGGGGTGACATCGCCAAAACCAACAGTGGTCATGGTGACAACGGAGAAATAAAAAGCATCTAGAAATGTTTTAAATCCCGCTGCATTAATTGGGTGCTCAACTTGATAAATCAAGCCTGAATAGATAAAGATAATGGCAAATAAAGTGAATAGAATGCGGGTGAAAATAGCTCCATCTTCACTGCTCACTCGACCAAACAAAGCGGTGCCTTCCACAAAGCGAATCAACCGTAGAATTCGGAACCAGCGCAGTAATCGAATAAAGCTAATATCAGTAACGCCGAGAAAAAATGGCAGAATAGCGACTAAATCTATGGCTGAGTAGAGGCTGAAAAAGTATTTAACTTTTTGCTCAGAGCACCAAAACCTAAGAACATACTCGACCGCAAAAACAACTAAAATAACCGAGTCAATTGTGTTTAGCCTTGTTCGAACCAGATCGGAAATTGGATAGGTTTCTGCAACAAAAATACCTGAAGACAATAAAACTAAGCTGGCGATCGCTAAGTTGATAAAGATGCCAACTGGCGTTTCAATGTCTTCTAAATAAAAAGAAACTTTTTGACGCAAAAGCATTGAAAATTAAAAGCAATTGATCGTTAAAGCTGCTTGACACAAACAGTTTATTATCGCAACTTCTCATCTAACTTGCTGTGATCGCCCACTGAAGCTAGCACTGGAGCTAGGACTGTGAGAGCTGCGTGGGCAACGAAATAGTAAATGTTGTGTGTTCTGAATCACTCGTTACTTGAATCATCCCGCCTAAATGCTCGACCAATTTCTTGACTAAAGCTAAGCCTAATCCAGTTCCTCCTTGCTTCCAGCGATCGTTGCGAGGAATCCGGTAAAACTTTTCAAAGATGCGAGTTAGCTCAATGTCAGGAATTTCTGATCCAGAATTACTCACACTTAATTCTATATAAGGAGAGTTAAAACCAGCGATCGCCTTAATTTCACCACCAGGTGGGGTGTATTTGCAAGCATTGTTAAGGAGTTCTGCTAAAACTCGTTCCAAGCTGGGTTGGTCTGAAACTAACAAAGGTAATTCCGAAAGAATTTGAACTTGAACACTTTGCTGGCGATTGCTAGCTCGCTCTTTAAATGGCTCAACAAGTCGGGGTAGCCAATCATTCAAATCAATCGTCTCTGGATTAAAAGGCTTGGCGGCGGCTTCTAATCGTTGCAGGTCTAATAAATCATTAATTAAGTTGATTTCGCGATCGCACTCGGCTTGCAGAATTCTGAAGTAATGATCTTCTTGTTCTTGAGTTTTAGCAATCTTGAGCATATAAATAGCCATTTTCATGTTAGCCATTGGGCTACGTAGTTCATGAGAAACGGTACTTAAGAAATCATCCTTAAGTAAATTCATGCGCTGTAGCTCTTGCATTTGATGGCTCAAATTTTCTTCGATTTGCTTCCTGGCAGTAATGTCTTCCAAGACCAGCAATAATCCATCCAGGTGGGGAGATTGTTTCGCAATTTCTGGCTCAACACTCCCATAAAGCAAAGGTTCTAGCTTTAGTTCAAACCAGGTGCCATCTTGGTGCAATTCATGGGGAGTGACTGGCTGCTGTTGCCTTAACATCTGTAAATCTGACTGCCATTGTCCTTGGCTCAACCAGCGAGGAATCAGTTGGGCATGGAGGCGATCGCCCACCTTAATCTCCAACCATTTAGCAGCCATCGGATTGCAAAACCACACCAAACCATCTAAGTCAGCAGCTAACAAGCCAATGGAAAGACTCCGGGCGATCGCAGCTTGCGCCGATTGAGAGCGACCGAATTGCTTAGCTAGTAAAGCTAACTGAGCTACGGGCTGCATTGAGGCGGGCTGTTGGCCTGTTTGCCAGTGGGTTTGCTCAGAGCGCAGGATACTGTGGCTACGAGCAACGAGGTCTTGGTGGTGCGCTTGCCAAAGCTGCTTCACTTCATGCTGAAGTAGGGCATTTTCGCGCAATCGTTCCTCAAGCAGGACGGTGCCAGTCGTGGTGCTAAATAGAATAATGGGCAGAACCACAGGCATTAAGTAGCCAGCGTGCAGCAACAGTAGGCTGGCAATGCTCCAAATGCCGCATAAACCTAGTCCTAGGGTGATTTGGCGTTCAGTCGACCACCGACTCAGCACATAGCTTAATCCTGGTCCACCCAACAGAAATAGCCCTAATAGCCAGGGTTGGGGGGGTAGCCGCAGAGAGTTGTGCTGGAGCAGAGTGCTGATCACCGCCGCATGGAGATGCGTGCCACTGGCAGGAGGATTGCGATCGAAGGGGGTAGGCAGTGAGTCGAGCCCCGCCGCAGTTACTCCAACGACTACAATTTTGTCCTTGAAGGCTTGAGGGGAAATTTGTTGGTGGATTACATCTACAAACGAATAGTGCTGGAGCTGACGCACAGGCCCTGGCCAGTTGACCCAAAAAGGGGTTTGTAGGTTGGGCAGCTCCACGGGAGCTTGCACTAAGCTATACCCCTGAACGGCGGCTAAGCCTAGGGCAGGCACCCCCTGTAACTGCAAATCGATTTTTCGTGTGAGACCGTCAGAATCTTGTTTCTTGTAAACTTGGCCAACGGCGAAAGCAACTTTGCCGAGGGGAGGACTGGGGAGTAGAGGCCCCCCGATGCCGTCCCAAGCTTGGGCCAGAACCACACGCCCTTGTTGCTGCACTGCTGTCGCAAGTCGAGTATCTTGGGGGCCTTGATCCGTCAAGACTACATTTAAGGCAATCACACTTGGCTCAGCTTTGGTGAGAACACTGAGCAGTTGAATATATTGCTGGCGAGACCAGGGAAAGGGTCCTAGGTCTCGTAAACTTCGGTCATCAATCCCGACAATCACCACGCTTCGGTCCCAAGCGATCGCGCCCCGCAGTTGAAACAGCGTGTTGTAAGCAATTTGCTCCAAGGGCCGCCAAACTTCTAAAGCAGTCAAGCTGGCAATCACTAAGGCTGTGATTCCCCCTGGAAGCAGTCGCCATCCTAACTCCCGGAACTGCCGCTTCATACTTTTGCTGTGTGCTTTCCTCCAGGGATAGGATGAATAATGGCCGAGATTGAGGTGAAGGCCGCAATAAGTTATTTCTATTGTCGGTTATAAGTCAAAAAGGGAACAGGGACTACCTCCCCTTGAGCCGCACCCACTTGAACTTGTAAACCCGCGCCTCCCGCTTTAGTTCTAATGTAGCCAAGCCCAAATGCTTCCTGAGCAATGGTTGTCGAACTAGTGAGAACACCGACTTTTTCGTCTCCTAAAGTAATGGTGCTTCCCGCCGCGACAGGTTCACTGAGACGGATGCCCCAAAGTTGTTGTTTGACTCCTTTATAGGTATCTAGACGCGCGATTGTTTCTTGGCCGATGTAACAACCTTTATTAAAGGAGAGAGTTTGCCACAAACCTGCTTCTAGTGGGTTGTAGTCTTCTGTGAGCTCGTGTTCTGGCACCGGACGGCCTTGCTGAACGCGCAGTTGTTCCCAGACGCGATCGCCCAAAGGAACCGCCCCGCCTTCCACCAACTGCTGCCACAAGCTCGCAGCTGACTCAGCCGCTAAGAACAAGGTATAACCAGGGATTGCTAAGCCACTCCCAACTGCGACTCGAACTTCACTGTCTCCTAGAGAAAACAAAGCATGATTGCCATTGGGTTGGCCGATTAGAGAGCTTGCCCCCAATTTATTGAGTAGGGCATCGCTCTGAGGCCCAAGCAGACTAAAGGTTGCAGTGGTGTTTGTCAGATTGGTGAGCTTGACGCGATCGGCAAAAAAGATGTAGCGATCGAGAAAATCCAATAAGCTCTGGCAGCGGTTAGGGGAAACCAGTAAAAGAATCGTTTCTTCTGTGACGTAGACACTCGCGAGATCCAGGGTGCGAGCCGTTGAAGTGACAAATACGGTGTCGCAGCCTTGACCTGGTTGCAAACGCTTGATGTCGTTGGTGCTTTGGTTGTGCAGGAAGTTTTGTCGATCGGCATCTGAGATTTGCATGCGACCCCAATGGGAGCGATCGCACAGCGCCACTCCTGTCCGAGCAGCCTCAAGAGCGGCGCTATCATTGCTAAAACTCACGGGGATAGTGGCTGAACCAATCTCTTCAAACGTAGCGCCAGCAGACGCTTGAAGTTGATGCAGGTCTTGAGTCATGGAATTTCAACAATGCCTCTAGAAATTAGCGTGCAGGAAGGTTTGTAAAAACTTGCTCGATCAGCTGCCGAGCTTTGTCGTCCAAGCGGTTCCAATCGACCTCTCCCATTTCATCATCAATCAAGCTGGTATCAATCTCAACCGCTTGCGGGTCAGAGCTATCTTGAAATACCAGATAGTTACGAAAACAAACTTGGTAACACAGCTCCCAGAGATCAATTTGGACTTGCTGATCTTGTTTTTCTAAGCACAAGAGATACCCAGGAAAAGGTGTAGGTAGATGCGCCAAGGCTTGTTCAATTTCAGCCGCTTGTTCTGGTGAAGCAGTAGCTAGCTCTGCTTGCAGGTGCTTGACTTGAGCTTGAATCGCCTCTGGTGTACCTTCTGGCCAAGTTTGCACATCTTGATAAGTCCCTTTCCAGTCCGATTGATCCAACTGCTTGCGGATATTATCTAGTAAACGAATAAAAGCAGGCTGCATCAGCAGCTCAGCTTGGACCCAAGCAACTTGATCTTGAAATTGCGGCTTCATAAATAAAGTGAAATCTTAAACCTTAGAGCTGTTAAACCAGTGAGCACTAAACCTTTGAGGGCTTTTAGAGCGATCGCTTCCGTGCTCCTTATCACCACAGTAATCCAAACTATCCGCTGATTGTGATGCTGATTGTTTGATTGCTACAGGGGGAGACAACTCAGTTGAGCGATCGCTTCCGGCGCTACTGACTCCATATCGGCTAATTTTGATCTAAAGTTTGATGGGGTTGGGAGTGAATTTAATTCAGGAATCTACAGGATAGACGTTACTAAGGAGTCTTATTAATGTCGCTATCCTCTGATGCTGACTGACTTTTAGACAAGCAGGAGCAATCAAACAGAGGTTTCTAGAGCCGCCTGTTGGCCTCAGAAATGAACAGGGATGCCTGCCATGAAATCTCAGAATATCGTCCTCAAGTGCAGTAGCGTACAGCGCCTGAAAATAACGTTTTAGTATATTTGATTGCAAACTCTGTCTGTAGCAAGCAGAGAGTTCAATGATTTAGCTGCACCGAAACAGTCATTGAGTTAAACCCGTTAAGTTGTTTTACCTTCCCCGTCTCAGCTAACCTGAGGGCTGATTTTTGGATTTAGCATCTATCTTTCGGTAGAAGCCAGTGGCCAGCCTTTGCACCGGATAATTGATCACAACTATCTCTGTTGGTCGTTGCACTCGTTAACTCTGCTCTCTCGTCCTTGACTGCTACTACAGGAGGTCTGGTTCGGCACAGATCTTGGCTGGTGGCGGCAACTCCCTAATTATTCGTATCCTCATTGCTCTAAAA
The DNA here is from genome assembly GCF_014695385.1 of Trichocoleus sp. FACHB-46. Classification (NCBI taxonomy): domain Bacteria; kingdom Bacillati; phylum Cyanobacteriota; class Cyanophyceae; order Leptolyngbyales; family Trichocoleusaceae; genus Trichocoleus; species Trichocoleus sp. FACHB-46. Next base: position 101,325 of record NZ_JACJOD010000008.1, read on the forward strand.
GGATCAGGCTATGCCCGCTGAACAAGTTACCAAAGATACCGAGAACTTGGACCTCAGACAGTTACTAAAGATACTCAGTGCCGTTAAGAAAGGTAACTTTTCAGTTCGCATGGCTGATGAGTACACCGGGATGGCAGGCAAGGTTGCTGATGCGATTAACGATGTCATCGAGCTGAATGAGCGGATGACCAAGGAGCTAGAACGAATTGGCAAAGTTGTTGGTAAAGAAGGCAAAATCACTCAGCGAGCGTCGCTTGGAAATGCGGGCGGTTCTTGGGGCTCTTGCTTAGAGTCGATCAACAGCTTAATCAGCGACTTGGTGCAACCTACTGTAGAAACGTCGCGGGTCATCCGAGCCGTAGCGCATGGTGACTTGTCGCAAACCATCCCGACCGAAATTGAAGGTCGCCAGCTCAAAGGTGAGTTTTTACAAACGGCTCAAGTCGTCAACACGATGGTGGAGCAGCTTAGCTCCTTTGCCTCTGAGGTAACCCGTGTAGCTCGCGAGGTAGGCACCGAGGGTAAGTTGGGCGTGCAAGCCGAAGTCAAGGGTGTGGCAGGCACCTGGAAAGACTTGACCGATAACGTCAACTTGATGGCAGGCAACCTGACCGGACAGGTACGGAATATTGCCGAGGTTGCGACGGCGATCGCCAACGGTGACTTGTCCAAGAAGATTACGGTAGACGTGAAAGGCGAAATTCTAGAGCTAAAAAACACCGTCAACACGATGGTAGACCAGCTTAACTCTTTTGCCTCTGAGGTAACCAGAGTCGCCCGTGAGGTGGGAACTGAAGGAAAACTAGGTGTGCAAGCCGAGGTGAAAGGCGTAGCAGGCACCTGGAAAGACCTCACCGACTCCGTGAACTTGATGGCAGGCAACCTGACTGCGCAAGTACGGAACATCGCCGAAGTGACGACAGCAGTGGCGAATGGTGACCTCTCGAAGAAGATTACGGTAGACGTGAAAGGCGAGATTCTGGAGCTGAAGAACACCGTCAACATCATGGTGGACCAGCTCAACTCCTTTGCCTCTGAGGTAACGCGGGTGGCGCGGGAAGTAGGTGCAGAAGGAAAACTCGGTGGTCAAGCCGAAGTTCGGGGCGTCGCGGGCACCTGGAAAGACCTGACCGACTCGGTAAACTTCATGGCAGGCTCTCTGACAGCCCAAGTGCGGAACATCGCGGAAGTGACGACAGCAGTAGCGAATGGCGACCTCTCCAAGAAAATCACCGTAGATGTCAAAGGCGAGATTCTAGAGCTGAAGAACACGATCAACACGATGGTGGACCAGCTCAACTCCTTCGCTTCTGAGGTAACCCGTGTGGCGCGGGAAGTAGGTACCGAAGGAAAACTGGGCGTACAAGCTGAAGTGCGAGGCGTAGCAGGTACCTGGAAAGACCTGACCGACTCCGTGAACTCGATGGCAGGTAACCTGACAGCCCAAGTGCGGAACATCGCCGAAGTGACGACCGCAGTGGCGAATGGCGACTTGTCCAAGAAGATTACCGTAGATGTGAAGGGTGAAATTCTCGACCTGAAGAACACGATCAACACGATGGTGGACCAGCTCAACTCCTTCGCCTCTGAGGTAACCAGAGTGGCACGGGAAGTAGGCTCGGAAGGGAAGCTCGGTGGTCAAGCCGATGTGCGCGGGGTGGCGGGTACCTGGAAAGACCTGACCGACTCCGTGAACTTCATGGCGGGTTCGCTGACCGCGCAGGTGCGGAATATTGCCGAAGTGACGACGGCGGTAGCGAACGGTGACCTCTCCAAGAAAATTACCGTAGACGTAAAAGGCGAGATTCTAGAGCTGAAGAATACCATCAATATCATGGTGGATCAGCTCAACTCCTTTGCTTCTGAGGTAACCAGAGTCGCCCGTGAGGTGGGAACCGAAGGAAAACTCGGTGTGCAGGCGGAAGTACGTGGGGTGGCAGGCACCTGGAAAGACCTCACCGACTCGGTAAACTCGATGGCAGGCAACCTCACCGCGCAAGTCCGGAACATCGCGGAAGTGACGACGGCGGTAGCGAACGGTGACTTGTCCAAGAAAATCACCGTGGATGTGAAGGGTGAGATTTTAGAGCTGAAGAACACCATCAACACGATGGTGGACCAGCTCAGCTCCTTTGCTTCTGAGGTAACTAGAGTCGCCCGTGAAGTGGGTACTGAAGGGAAACTGGGGGTACAAGCCGAAGTTCGTGGTGTAGCGGGGGTTTGGAAAGACCTGACTGACAACGTGAACTCGATGGCAGGCAACCTGACAGCCCAGGTGCGAAACATTGCCGAAGTTGCGACCGCGATCGCCAACGGTGACCTCTCCAAGAAAATCACCGTGCAGGTGAAGGGCGAAATCTTAGAGCTGAAAAATACCATCAACATCATGGTGGACCAGCTCAGCTCCTTTGCTTCTGAGGTAACTAGAGTTGCCCGGGAGGTGGGTTCCGAAGGGAAACTGGGTGTGCAAGCCGATGTCCGAGGCGTAGCAGGCACCTGGAAAGACCTGACGGACTCGGTAAACTTCATGGCGGGTTCTCTGACAGCGCAGGTACGGAACATTGCCGCAGTCACGACAGCGGTGGCGAACGGTGACCTCTCCAAGAAGATTACGGTAGACGTCAAAGGCGAGATTCTAGAGCTGAAAAATACGGTCAACACGATGGTGGACCAGCTCAACTCCTTTGCTTCTGAAGTAACCAGAGTTGCCCGTGAGGTAGGCTCCGAAGGAAAACTGGGTGTACAAGCGGTCGTGCCGGGGGTTGCAGGTACCTGGAAAGACCTGACGGACTCGGTAAACTTCATGGCGGGTTCTCTAACCGCGCAGGTGCGGAACATCGCGGAAGTGACGACGGCGGTGGCCAACGGTGACCTCTCAAAGAAGATTACGGTAGACGTCAAAGGCGAGATTCTAGAGCTGAAGAACACGATCAATACGATGGTGGACCAGCTCAACTCCTTTGCCTCTGAGGTAACTAGAGTTGCCCGCGAAGTGGGTACCGAAGGAAAACTGGGGGTACAAGCCTACGTCCGAGGGGTCGCGGGAACCTGGAAAGACCTCACGGACAATGTGAACTTGATGGCAGGCAACCTCACCGCTCAGGTGCGGAACATTGCGGAGGTGGCAACGGCGATCGCGAACGGCGACTTGTCCAAGAAAATCACCGTGGATGTGAAGGGTGAAATTCTCGACTTGAAGAACACGATCAACACGATGGTGGACCAGCTCAGCTCCTTCGCCTCTGAGGTAACGCGGGTCGCCCGTGAAGTAGGCACCGAAGGAAAACTGGGCGGTCAAGCGCAAGTCACCGGAGTTGCAGGCACCTGGAAAGACCTGACCGACAACGTGAACTCGATGGCAGGCAACCTCACTGCGCAGGTGCGGGGGATTGCGCGAGTGGTAACGGCGGTGGCGAACGGTGACCTGAAGCGCAAGTTGATGCTGGATGCCAAGGGTGAAATCGAAACCCTGGCCGACACGATCAACGAGATGATCGACACGCTGGCCACCTTCGCCGACCAGGTAACGACGGTAGCCCGCGAGGTAGGGATTGAAGGAAAGCTGGGCGGTCAAGCGAAAGTACCGGGGGCTTCTGGAACTTGGCGCGCCTTGACCGACAACGTAAACGAACTGGCGGCCACTCTTACTACTCAGCTGCGAGCGATCGCCGAGGTGGCAACGGCGGTAACCAAGGGCGACCTGACCCGCTCGATTTCTGTGGCGGCGCAAGGGGAGGTGGCAGTCCTGAAGGACAACATCAACCAGATGATCGCCAACCTGCGCGAAACAACGCAGAAGAACACCGAGCAAGACTGGCTCAAGACCAACTTGGCCAAGTTCACCCGGATGCTGCAAGGTCAGCGCGACCTGGAAACCGTTTCCAAGCTGATTCTGTCCGAGTTGGCTCCGCTGGTTTCGGCTCAGCATGGGGTCTTCTACCTGATGGAACCGGGCGAAATGCATATTCCTTTCCTGAAGCTGCTCAGCACCTATGCCTACCGTGAGCGCAAGCACTTGGCAAACCGCTTTGGCATCGGTGAAGGTCTAGTGGGTCAATGTGCTCTAGAGAAAGAACGGATTCTGCTCAGCGAAGTCCCAGACGACTACATCAAGATTAGTTCTGGCCTGGGAGAAGCCACACCTCGCAATGTGGTTGTCTTACCCGTGTTGTTTGAAGGCCAAGTGACTGCTGTGATCGAGCTGGCGTCCTTCCGGCAGTTTAGTGATATTCACCTCACCTTCTTCGACCAACTGACTGAAAGTATCGCCATCGTCTTAAACACGATCGCGGCCAGTATGCGGACGGAAGAACTGCTGAAGCAGTCTCAATCCTTGGCCGAAGAACTGCAAGTCCAGCAGAAGGAACTCACCGACACCAACAAGCGCCTAGAGCAACAAGCGCAATCGCTGAAGGCTTCGGAAGAGTTGCTGAAGAACCAGCAAGAGCAATTGCAGCAGACCAACGAAGAACTGGAAGAAAAAGCCGAGTTGCTGTCGCTGCAAAACAAAGAGGTGGAGCGCAAGAACCGCGAAATCGAACAAGCGCGGCGATCGCTGGAGGAAAAAGCCGAGCAATTGGCCCTCAGTTCCAAGTACAAGTCTGAGTTCTTGGCAAATATGTCCCACGAACTCCGGACTCCACTCAACAGCTTGCTGATTCTGGCTCGACTGTTAACCGACAACAGCGACGGCAACTTGACCCAAAAGCAAGTGGAGTATATCCAAACCATCCACTCAGCGGGTACCGACCTCCTAGAGCTAATCAACGACATTTTGGACTTAGCCAAAATCGAATCGGGCACTATGTCGGTCGATATTGACCAGATGTTGTTCACCGATCTACGCGGTTACATCGATCGCACCTTTGGCCAAGTGGCTCAGGATAAGAGCTTGCAGTTCAACATCGAGCTGGATGAGCGCCTCCCCCGCGCCATCTATACCGATTCCAAGCGTTTACAACAAGTGCTGAAGAATTTGCTGGCCAACGCCTTCAAGTTTACCGAGCGCGGCTCTGTTACCCTCAGCATGACGGCGGCAGCCCAAGGTTGGAACCCAGAGAAAGAAAGCTTGAGCCGTGCTAATACGGTGATTGCCTTCTCTGTGACCGATACGGGCATTGGCATTCCAGCGGACAAGCAGAAGATTATCTTTGAAGCATTCCAGCAGGCAGATGGCACGACCAGCCGCAAGTATGGCGGCACCGGATTGGGCCTCTCGATCAGCCGAGAAATTGCCCGTCTCTTGGGCGGTGAAATTAGGCTGACCAGCGCTCCGGGACAAGGAAGCACGTTTACGCTATACCTACCGCAGGCTTACCAAGCCCCACCCACTGCCGCTCCAGCACCTCAGATGCCCATTCGGGTAGAACTGGGACGGCGGGAAGCACCCAACGGAGATGGCCCAGATTTCGCTGCCACGACATTGGCGGCCAATATTGCCGCGCTGAATTTGACTGAGTCACCTCCTAGCTCAATGATGCTGCCCTTGCCCGAACTCAGTGATGACCGCAGCAATATTGAACCGGGCGATCGCGTCTTGCTGATCGTTGAGGACGACCTCAACTTCAACCGCGTGCTAATTGACATGGCGCGTAACGAAGGCTTTAAGGTGCTAGTTGCTTTACGCGGCAGCATGGGCCTCTCTATGGCGCGCGACTTCAAGCCCGATGCGGTGATGTTGGATATTCGCTTGCCCGATATGGATGGCTGGACGGTGCTAGACCGCCTAAAGCACAACCCAGACACCCGCCATATTCCAGTTCATATTTTGACGGTGGAAGAAGGGCGGCAACGCGGCTTGCAATTGGGGGCGATCGCCTACATGCAGAAGCCGATCTCCAGCGAAAACTTGACCAACGCCTTGACTCAAATCAAAGAATTTGTCGAGCGTCGAGTCAAGAACCTTCTGGTGGTAGAAGACGACCAAATCCAACGTCAAAGCATTGTCGAACTGATCGGCAATGGTGATGTTGAAACTACAGCCGTTGGCTCAGGGGCGGAAGCTCTAGAAATGTTGAGAGACAACCACTTTGACTGTATCGTGCTCGATCTCGGCCTGCCTGACATGACAGGTTTAGAGCTGATTGAAGCCTTAAAACAGGAAGTGGGGCTAGCGAAATTGCCGATTATTGTTTACACAGGCAAGGAGCTGAGCCAGCAAGAAGAAACTGAGCTGAAACGGATGGCCGAAACCATCATCATCAAGGATGTGCGATCGCCCGAACGCCTCCTAGATGAAACGGCGCTATTCTTACATCGGGTGCAATCCGACTTGCCACAACCCAAGCGCCAGATGCTAGAGCAACTGCGGCAAAATGACCCGATACTCGAAGGCAAAAAGGTGCTGATTGTGGATGATGATGTCCGCAATATCTTTGCCCTCACCAGCCTGCTAGAGCGGTATCAGATGCAGGTGTTGTACGCAGAAAATGGGCGCGATGGCATTACTGTGTTGCAAAACAACCCAGATGTAGACATCGTCTTGGTGGATGTGATGATGCCAGAAATGGATGGTTACGAAACCATGCAAACGATTCGCCAGTTGAGTGTCTTCGATGCATTGCCGATGGTGGCCCTCACTGCCAAGGCCATGCAGGGCGATCGCGAGAAGTGTTTAGAGGCGGGCGCTTCAGATTACATCACCAAACCGGTAGATACAGAGCAGTTACTCTCTCTCCTACGTGTCTGGTTGTATCAATAGGTAGAAGGCAAAATTAAAAGTGTAAAAACGAAAATCCTGGAGTTCTTACACTTTTAATAACTTCTATAGCAAATGAACAACCTTGAGGAACTAGAAATTCACTTACTGCTGGAAGGAGTATTCCGCCACTACGGGTTCGATTTTCGTAACTATGCCTTGGCTTCTATCAAAAGGAGGATTTGGAATACTATTCGCGCCGAACACCTAAAAAGTATCTCTGGTCTGCAAGAGAAAATCCTACACGAACCTGAATGCTTAGAGCGCTTCCTGCTGGGGCTTTCGGTGAATGTCACCTCGATGTTTCGAGACCCCAGCTTCTATCTAGCTTTTCGGCAAAAGGTGGTGCCCCTCTTACGCACCTATCCCTTTATTCGGATTTGGCATGCTGGTTGCTCGACTGGAGAAGAAGTCTATTCAATGGCAATCTTGTTGCAGGAAGAAGGTCTGTATCACCGTTGCCGCATCTATGCCACAGATATGAATGAATCGGTTCTGCGTCAAGCCAAGGTAGGCATTTTTCCACTACACCTGATGCAAGAATACACCCAGCTCTATCTCAAGGCAGGGGGGAAGCGATCGTTCTCTGAGTACTATACGGCTGCTTATGACAATGCAATTTTTCGCGCGACGCTCAAAGAGAATTTGATTTTCTCCCAGCACAATCTAGCCACCGACGCTTCCTTTAATGAATTCAACGTCATCCTATGTCGTAACGTCTTGATTTATTTCAACAACACCTTACAGGAGCGGGTGCATAAGCTGTTATACGAAAGTTTGGGCAGGTTTGGCATTTTAGGAGTGGGCCATCAAGAATCTCTAAGACTGACGAAATACGAAGATTGTTATGAGGAGTTGGAAAGCCGTGAAAAGCTTTACCGACGGATTAAATAGTCGGCCCCCGCGCACCCAACCGTACTTCGAGTTGGTGGTCGTTGGGACTTCTTTAGGAGGGCTAAGTGCCCTAGAACTTCTACTTAAAAAACTACCTGTTACCTTTCCTGCTGCCATCGCGATCGTGCAACATCGACATAAAGACTCCGACACCAGCCTCAGTCAATTTTTGCAATCTTGTAGTGTGTTACCCCTGAAAGACGCAGAAGACAAAGAAGCCATTGTTCCGGGCCAAGTGTATCTGGCTCCCGCTGATTATCATTTATTAGTAGAGGATGTGGGTCGGTTTGCTTTGTCTACAGAGATGCCTGTGTCTTATGCCCGCCCGTCTATTGATGTGTTGTTTGAGTCAGCCGCTGATGCTTATGGGGCGCGGGGGATCGGCGTGATTTTAACTGGGTCAGGTCGGGATGGAGCGCAAGGTCTGGCTAGAATCAAGGCCCGTGGTGGCTTAGCCATCGTTCAAGACCCCAAAACTTCCGAAAGTCGGATGATGCCCGAAGCAGCGATCGCAACAACTGCCGTAGACTGGATTTTACCCCTGGCAGATATTGCTCCTCGTTTGATCCATCTTTGTCAGCCTGTCATAAGGTGAGCCCATGTCGTCTGAACCCAAAGTTAATGTTCTCCTGGTTGACGATTATCCGGAAAACCTGTTGGCTTTAGAGGCAATTTTAGAAAGCTTGGGCCAAAACTTAGTCAGGGCGAGTTCCGGCGAAGAAGCCTTACGCTGCCTGCTCCATCAAGATTTTGCGGTGATTCTGCTAGATGTGCAGATGCCAGGGATTGATGGCTTTGAAACTGCCACTTTAATTCGAGAACGGACGCGATCGCAGCATACCCCGATCATTTTCATGACCGCCTTTAGCAGTAGCGATTCCCTGGTGTTCAAGGGCTACTCTTTAGGCGCGGTAGACTACCTCCTCAAGCCAGTTAAGCCCGAAATTCTGCTCTCGAAAGTTTCCGTTTTCGTTGATTTGTTCAAGAAAACAGAAGAGGTGAAGCGGCAAGCAGCCCAACTCAGTGCCATCAATGCTGAGCTGAAGCAAAGTGAAGAACGCTTTCGCTCCCTCAGTGCCTGCTCGCCTGTAGGTATTTTTCTGACGGACATGGCAGGATGCTGCACTTACACTAACCCCCGCTATCAAGTGATTTGTGGTTTGGATGAAGCAGCTAGTTTAGGCGAAGGCTGGTTGCGATCGGTTTATCTAGAAGATCGACCTCGTGCTGCCCAAGAATGGTTGGCCTACACCAAGAAGGGCCGAGAATATTCTGATGAATTTCGCTTTCAGGCCCCCGATGGCACGATTCGCTGGACCCATGTGCGATCGTCTCCAATGGTTTCAGACCACGGCAAGCTGCTGGGCCACGTCGGCACCATTGAAGACGTGACAGAGCGCAAACAGGCAGAAGAAGCCAGAGCCCAGTTCATGCGCGAACAAATCGCTAGACAAGAAGCTGAGGCTGCCAATCGGATTAAAGATGAATTTCTCGCTATCCTCTCTCACGAACTGCGGACTCCTCTCAATGCCATGCTGGGCTGGGCTCGCCTCCTCCGCACTCGTAAATTTGATGAGGCGACCACAACAAAAGCCCTAGAAACGATTGAGCGGAATGCCAAAGTCCAAGCGCAGTTAATTGAAGACATTCTGGATGTCTCGCGGATTATTCGCGGCAAGCTGCGACTGGTAATTCGTTCCGTTAATCCCATTGGGGTGATTGAAGCCGCAATGGATACCCTGCGTCCGATGGCTGACAGCAAGTCTATTCAGGTTGAAACTAAATTTGACCCACCAGGAGAGCTAATTTTAGGGGACCCCGACCGTCTCCAGCAGGTGGTTTGGAATCTGCTATCAAACGCGATTAAGTTCACCCCCGAGGAAGGCAAGGTGGAGGTGAGCTTATCCTTTGGTCAAGAGGATGTTGCCAGCGACAATGGTCAAGGCCAACCGCAACGCTATGCTCAAATCCAAGTGACTGATACAGGAATCGGGATTAGTCCAGAGTTTTTACCCTATGTGTTTGACCGCTTCCGTCAAGCCGATAGCACCACGACTCGGCCTTACGGTGGTTTAGGCTTAGGGCTGGCGATCGTGCGGCATTTGGTCGAACTGCATGGCGGTACGGTGGAGGCAGCTAGCAACCCAGACGGTCCGGGGGCGCGGTTTATTGTTAAATTGCCGCAAGCAGCTACCTTAATCGACCCACAAGATGCGGAGGAAGGCTATCCAATGACGCATCTTGCGGCTGTGAATACAGAGGTACCTTCGCTATCTAGTTTCCGGGTGCTGGTAGTCGATGATGATCCAGACACCAGAGAGTTTTTATCGACGGCCTTGGCGCAATACGGCGCGGAGGTGAACATTGTCTCCTGCGTGGCAGATGCGGTGACAGCCCTCGGCGATTTCAAGCCCAATGTGCTGGTGAGCGATATTGGCATGCCAGATGCGGATGGCTACCAGCTCATTCGCCAAATTCGCAGACTAGGGGCAGAGCAAGGAGGTAATATTCCCGCGATCGCCCTTACTGCTTATACCCGCGTGGAGGAACGTAAGCGCGCGATCGAAGCAGGGTTTCAGATGCACTTAGCGAAACCTATAGAGCCAGGAGAGTTGGTCGCCGCTGTCGCTAAGTTGGTGCAACCAGCCTCGCAGCTTCAAGCTTAATTTTCGGGTTTGAACTTTTGGGTTTGAACTTTTGGGCCTAAACCTTAGCTCTGAGCTCTGAAATTCCGAATTAAGAGCACAAAGCCGTAGACCAATTTTGGTGGCCCCGTCCTGGTTGGCACTTAGACTGTTTGCCAACCCAAACCACTTGCCATTGGCTACCGATGTCGCTGGGTTGCGGCTGTAATTCCACTCGGTATCTCACACCATTAACCGAATCGTCTTGCCATCCTGTTTGGGTTAGTAGCGCGATCGCTTCTCCAGATGGGGAATAACTAATCTCAAGTTGCTCCAAGCCAAACTTAGATAATGGTTCCGTAGCCCCAAATAACTGAGCCACGATCGCGCTGGGCCGCTGTCCCGTTAGATTTTTGCCATTTTCGGTGAGCTGAGTCAGCACGACAGGACTGTAATCAGTTCTAGAATCTGGAGCGGCTGGTTGAGGCTGAGCGATCGCTTGGCTAATCAAAGGCTGCTGAGGGTGCCTAAACTGGGTCGCAACGCCTGTCAGCCCTACAAGAACGCCTGCAAATAAAGCTAGGTGCGTGACTCGGAACGAAGTAAGCATAAGTGGCATGACATAGAGCAGAGCAAGTTGTAAAAGCTCTAGTACTGATAACTACAATTTTTCTGACTGAGGTTCCGGGCAGTTTGGCGCTTGGTGATGACCTTCGGGTTTACCCATCTGTAAATCTGTGTAACGTTGCATTCAGGCGTCAAAATGAGCTTTATGAAATCTTCAGGATAGGTTCTGAGTTGACCACAGCTCTTGCTAGACGGATATTTTCGCGGCTTGACTGCTGAAGCGATCGCCGTAGTTCACGGCTTTTCCAGCAGAAAAAGCAACATTTTAGAGGTTTGACTCAGCCTGAGCCAGAAAAGATAGGTCCGTGTTTCCCCTGATCGTACTTACTGGGGTGCAGAATATTCCCGTAAAACAACGATCCTCTTTATGGAGCGCGATCGCGAGAATGAGTTCAACTCTGATGCAAGGCTCTGTGTGATGACTACCCAATCTTCCCCCCGCTCTCAAGTCATGGAACTCCTGGTTGCTTACCACCAGAATCCCTCCGTCTCGCGTCGCAACCAACTCGTCCGCCTCAACGCTGGACTGGTACGGAAGATTGCTCACCAAGTCAGCCATCAGTGTGCAGAACCCTACGAAGACCTCGAGCAAATCGGCCACCTCGGTCTCATCCGCGCTATCGAGCGCTTCAACCCGTCCCAAGGTTGTGCCTTCAGCTCTTTCGCCGTTCCCTACATTCGCGGTGAAATGCTCCACTTCCTCCGCGATCGCGGCAACACGGTCAAGATTCCTCGTCGCTGGCAAGATTTGCAGAAGGAAGGCCAAAAGGTGCGCGAAGCGTTGATGAAAGACTTGGGACGGCAACCCCAGGACGCAGAAGTTGCCACTGAGCTAGGCGTCTCGGTCAACGAATGGAGAGAAATCAAACTCGCGGGCAAGAATCGCTCCTTGTTGAGTTTAGACGCCACAGTCTCACAGCAAGTAGACTCAACCGTGACATTGGGCGACATGCTCCCCGATGCCCACTACCAAACCTTGCAGTTACTCGAAGAAGACCGTCAGCAGTTGCAGAGAGCGCTGAGCCAACTAGAGGACAAGACAAGAGCCGCGATCGAGCTTGTTTACTTCAGCGACTTGTCCCGCAAAGAAGTAGCAGAGCGAATTGAAGTCAGCCCGATGACAGTGACCCGCCGCATTCAGAGAGGCATCCAGCAGATGGTGGCCTATCTCCAGCCTCAAGAATTGCAAACTGACCCCTAGAATTTAGCTAATCTCAGATTAGCCATCTAAGTTAGCCATAGATTTTCCTACATCAGATCCTCCTGCATCTGCCAGATTGAACTTAATCAATCTGGCATTTTTGTTGCTGCTTGGTTTTCTGGCTTAGCGGGTTCTGACATCGGCGATCGCATTTCTGGCCATCGAGGCAATGGCGCGATCGGTCGCTTTGGGGAGATGGTAGTATTTGCCGCCTGCGTGCTTGGCTAGCTCTTTGGCGAAACCTGTGGAGATGAACTTGCTTTCTGTGTCGATCACCAGCAGTTGAATTCGCAGGCCGCGAATCTTTCCAGCGATTTCTAGCAATTCTCCTTTAATATCGGGCTTTTCGCCCTCTTGAATCGGTTCACCCAGCGATCGCGCCAGCGATACATTGCCGCGACCATCGGTAATCGCCACAATCACCACTTGACCAATATCTCCTGACTGCTGAGCATTCATGCCCACCCGGACTGCTTGGGTTAAACCATGCGCTAAAGGAGAACCGCCCCCGCAAGGCATGCGATCGAGCCGTTTTCTGGCAGCCGCGATCGAGCGAGTAGGAGGTAGGAGCACTTCTGCCTGTTCGCCTCGGAAGGGGATCAGGGCAATTTGATCACGGTTTTGGTAGGCTTCGGTCAACAACTGCAAGACAGCACCTTTAGCCGACTGCATCCGGTTCAGCGCCATTGAGCCAGAAGCATCAACCACGAACACAACTAAGGCTCCAGCCTTCCGGGCTAAGCGCTTAGCCCGAATATCCGGTTGCTCCACAATTACCCGACGGTCGGGTTGACGTTGACGACGGGCTTTCTGGTAAGGGGCGGCAGCGCGTAGCGTGGCATCTACTGCAATCCGTCGGACTTGGCCTCTCGGCAACATCGGTTTGATGTAGCGGCCCCGATCTTCCGAGAAGATAATTGTCCGAGCGCCTGACTTACCCTGCCGATTAGCCGCCATCTGGGCAAAGTACAGCACAGATGGGTCAAGAATCACACCTTCGGGGTCAAAGATAAACTCTTCCGGGACGTTGGGCGGTTCTTGCTCTTGCTCTGGTTCGTCCTGCTCGTCTTTTTCTTCCTGCTCGTCCTGGTCTTGCTCAGATTCGTCCTGCGGTTCGTCTTGATTTTGTTGGGGCGGTGGCGGTGGGGGCGCAGGGGGCTCTTCGGGCGGGGTTTGAACGACTGTGGATCGGGGCACAATCACCAGTTCTACAGCTCGCCGCAAATCCTCGGCATTGACGCTGGCTCGACCTTCTAATGCGGCATGAGCCTTGGCGACTCGCACGGCAAACAGTTCCGCCCGGTGGCCTTGCACCCCGCCCCGTAGGGCTTCATTGACGAGGTAGGCAACTTGCTCTGACTGAATTTGGACATCTTTTAGCCACTCGCGAGCTAAGACAATTTGCGTTCTCAGGCCATCTAAATCTTCGTCGTACTGCTCTAAGAAAGATTGGGGAGAGTTAGCGTACTGAGTGGCTTGGTCTACCGCTTGCACCCGCTCATCAATCCCTAAAACGGCATCCGCAGAGAGGGCGATCGCAATTCTATCTAGCAAGTGCTCTCGTAGCGAACCTTCTTCGGGGTTGTAGGTAGCAATCAGCAACGGCTTGCAAGGGTGCTGGAAACTAATACCTTCCCGCTCCACTTGGTTGCGTCCTTCGGTCAGGGTGCCTAACAGGAGATTGGCAATTTGGTCGTCTAGGAGATTAATTTCATCGACATACATCACGCCACGATGCGCTTCAGCCAACAATCCGGGCTGAAAAACGGTTTCCCCACGCTTGATTGACTGGCTGACATCAACCGAACCGAGCAAGCGGTCTTCAGTCACACCTAGCGGAATCTGGATAAAGGGTGAAGGAACGACTTCGGTGAAGGGAAGCGGCTGACCCCCGATTACAGGCATCTGACCATTGGCGGCTTCAAGCAGTAGTTGGTCATCCCACTCGCGGGGATTGTTGGGGTCGCAGTTGCAAGCGGAGCCTTTGACGATTTCAATGGGGGGTAACAGGGCGTGAATTGCCCGCGCCATGACTGACTTGGCGGTGCCTCGACGACCTGCAATCACTACGCCACCCAAGCCAGGGTCAATGGCAGCTAGTAACAACGCCATCTTGATGGCTTCTTGGCCCACAACAGCGGCGAGAGGAAAAGCAGTAATCGACGGGTTAGTCAGCGCAGGCATGGTTTCGATCAATAGCGAGTCCAGTGTTTCAGCATAACAAGGAACCGGGGCCAGAACTCACGCGATCGCTCTTGATCCTCAACGGAAATTTTGTCTAAATGCTCTCAAATTACTATAAATAAAAAGCGTGGTAGGAGTTACTAAACCTAGAGTTAGGGAGTTAATTCTTAATAGAATTACTCGTTCTTAATGGTAGGAAAATTAGTTTTATATTTAGTTGACTGTAGCTTTTACTACTATCTTAATTAACCTCTAACTGACTCCTGAAAGTCGCTCTTAGCCCTGGAATTCAATGATTTAGTAACAATTTTTTGCTTCCATCTCAAGAATGATTGCCGATCGCAAAAACTAGTGATAGACTGCGGGGAATTCAATAAGTAAGTTAGCCTAATCCAGCGTCTAAAAGTGCGATCGCTTTATTTAAAGCCGGAAGCTTTAGAGTTAAGAACTGGAGCGGAGGAACCAAAATTTGGGGCTTATCTTGAGCAAGCTTTATTTCTAAAAAGCAGCCAGGGGGGACATCTCTCAGTCCTAGCCCGTCAGCTAACTCCGTCGGCATTGGGAGGAGACTGAAGATCAGCATTTTTTAATCTGGTCTTTTCAGTGTCCTTGGTTGGTATAGCGACGACTTACTTGTACCTGCCTCGACTCTGAGATAAATTCATGCTTCAACTCAATCTTGCTGCAATCGCGGTTGCAGGACAGGTAGCTTGGCGACGAGCTAAACCACTTTTAATTCGAGATACAGTTCTACTGCCCGCACTCGGGTTTTTAGGCATTATCTTGCTGTGGTGGTTGGCAGCCATCTTTAATCCTGACTTAATGCCGACCCCGCCAGAAGCTTTAGTCGCTAATTTGGATTACATTTTGCATCCATTTTATCGGCGCGGCCCAGGTGACTTGGGCATTGGTTGGTTACTCCTAGCTAGCCTACGCCGAGTGATCCTAGGGTTTTTCTTGGCAGCGATCGTAGCGATCCCAATTGGTTTTTTGGTGGGCATGTCTAAGCCCGCTATGATGGCGCTCAATCCGGTGATTCAAATCTTTAAACCTGTCTCACCGCTTGCTTGGTTGCCGATCGCCTTGGCTATCTTTAACTTGGCTGATCCTTCGGCCATTTTCGTCATTTTTATTACCTCTTTATGGCCAACCATTATTAACACTGCGTTGGGTGTTTCTAGCGTGTCCCAAGACTACATTGATGTGGCACGAGTCTTAGAGATGCCTCGTTGGCGGCGCATTACTAAAATCATTTGGCCTGCGAGCCTACCCTATATTTTTACTGGCCTACGGATCAGTTTGGGTATCGCCTGGCTGGTGATTGTGGCTGTAGAAATGCTCACAGGTGGTATTGGGATTGGCTTTTTTGTCTGGGATGAGTGGAACCGCTTGAACTTGAACTCAGTATTCCTCGCGATTTTGGTCATTGGTGTCACAGGATTGTTGCTCGACTACGCCGTTAGCAAGGTAGAACAGCTGGTCACCCATCGCACTACACCGGGCACTAATTTCTAGACCCTCACCAATTCCCCCAGAATTGGGGGGCTAGGAGGCGATTTGAATAGTGAACAGCAGTCGTCAAATAGCCTCTGACCTAATTGCTAAAAACTTTTTCGACTATGAGCGATACATTTGAGCATCAATGGACCCGACGAGATTTTCTTAAGGGGATGGGATCTGCTGCGGTAGGCACGACTCTTGCCTCCTGTAGCATTAGTGGCGATCGCAGTGCTAAAGGTTTAACCGAAGAAGCTTTAGCTATCAAACAGGTAGTCAGGCCAGAAGATCTAGAGAAACCGGATCTCACGGTGGGCTATGTGCCCGTGAATGACTGCGCGCCGTTTGCGATCGCCTGGAAAAAAGGCTTTTTTCGGAAGTATGGTCTCAATGTAAAACTCAACCGAGAAGCCAGTTGGGCAACTTCTCGCGATGGCATCATCTTTGGCCGTACCGATGCCGCTCCCGTGGTTTCTGGAGCCGTAACTAACGCCCGGATTGGCGCTGAGGGAGCCAGACATGCGCCGCTTTGTGCCGCGATGACGATTCATCGCCACGGAAACGCCATGACCATGAATCGCAAAATGTGGGATGCAGGCATTCGGCCCTGGCGAGACTACAACGGTGACCTAGAAGCCTTTGGCCGCGACTTCAGAAACTATTTTGAGAATCAACCCTCCGAGCAGCGGGTTTGGGCAGTGGTGCTCAGTTCTGCCATTTATGAATACTTTGTCCGCTATCTGGCCGCCGCCGCAGGAATAGACCCGCTAAAGGAATTTCGCGTCATCATTATTCCACCACCGCAGATGGTGAGCAATGTGCGGATTGGGGCAATGCAAGCATACATGGTGGCGGAGCCGTGGAATAGCCGTGCCATTAGCCCCTTGGGTAAAGGAAAGGAGGGCGTTGGATTTACCTTTGCTCAGGGAAAGGAGATCTGGTTGGGACACCCCGATCGCTTGTTGGGTGTGATGGAATCGTTCATCAACGAAAATCCCAAAACTTACAGATCTTTAGTCAAAGCCATGATTGAGGCTTGCCAGTATTGCAGCAAACCGGAAAATCGGGCTGAAGTTGCTCAACTCATTTCCGAGCGATCGTTTACGGGAGCGAAACCCAAATTCACCCGCCCTGCAATCATCGGGGAGTATAACTATGGTGGTTTTGACGGCAAAGAGCGGATTGATCGTTCACTCGATACCACGATTTTCTTTGATATCCCTGACAATATCCCCAAGCAACCCAACGAACACTCTACCTTCCCGTGGCGATCGCGTAGTATTTGGCTGATGACACAGGCAGCGCGTTGGGGACAAATCAAAGAATTTCCTAAGAACGCCGAAGAACTGGCCACCCAAGGTTGGCGAGCTGATTTATATCGTGAGATTGCTGCTGAAATGGGGATCGCCTCTCCCCAAGAAGATTACAAAGTCGAGTCACCGGAAGTATT
This sequence comes from Trichocoleus sp. FACHB-46, assembly GCF_014695385.1. NCBI lineage: Bacteria > Bacillati > Cyanobacteriota > Cyanophyceae > Leptolyngbyales > Trichocoleusaceae > Trichocoleus > Trichocoleus sp. FACHB-46. The sequence goes on from NZ_JACJOD010000008.1 coordinate 118,499, forward strand.
TATTGATAAGAAGGGATTTGACCCCAGCGATCCCGTGGGTTATCTCAACAGTTTTGCTATTCGCGCTAACGCACCCCAACGATTTTTCCTCTCTTAAGGTTTTGTTCCTTACCTCGTAGCCGCTTCGGAGTTAATCATGGTCAAATCCACTAGCCAGTTTGCTGAGTCTGATAGTCGCACCCCAACTCATCCGGGTGGTTTCTTGGTAATTGAGAACTTGGTCAAAGCTTATCCCACAGCGGGTGGGGGCGAGTCTGTCGTTTTAGATGGTATTGACTTGACCATTGGTGAAAATGAATTCATCTCTGTCATTGGTCACTCGGGTTGCGGTAAATCAACCTTGTTGAAGATTGTTGCGGGTTTAGAAACGGCCAGTGGTGGGTCTGTTAGGCTAGAAGGCAGAGAAATCCGCAAGCCAGGAGCCGAGCGGATGATGGTATTCCAACACTACTCTTTGTTGCCGTGGCTGACAGTCCGGGAAAACATTCGCTTAGCAGTAGATGAGGTGCTAAAGCGCGTCCCTGCTCGTGAGAAACAGCAGATCGTCAATGAACATTTGGCGATGGTGAATCTTACTGCTGCCGCCGACAAATATCCAGACGAAATTTCGGGTGGGATGAAACAACGAGTCGGGATTGCGCGGGCGATCGCGATTCGGCCCAAGATGCTGCTGATGGATGAACCGTTTGGGGCGCTGGATGCCTTGACGCGAGGCAAGTTGCAACGGCAAGTGCTGGATATTTGGGAGAACCAACGGCAGGCCGTAATGATGATTACCCACGATGTCGATGAGGCGCTTTATATGTCTGATCGCATCGTCATGATGACCAATGGCCCTGCGGCCAAGATTGGTGAAATTTTAGATGTCCCCTTTCCTCATCCCCGCGATCGCGCTTCAATGCGTAACTCTCGCGAGTATTTTGACCTCCGGAATTATGTGTTGAACTTCCTCGATCACTACTTCACTCAAGATTAGAGCAGGAGTTGAATTAGCTATGTTTACGATTGGCGATTCCGTACAACATCAAATGACTGGGCAGTTAGGCAAATTAGTGGGCTATGGTCATCAAATCTCGGAGCAAGGCGCTTATCTACCCACGTTACAAGTCCTAACGACTGATGAACTGGCGCTAACCCATCACCACGAAGTCCTCGAAGACCTCACCTCCGCCTGGGTAGTTCAGCCACTTACTCGCTCTGGAGAGACAATTCCTGGGGCAGCATCCCTTCAGCAGGTTTAACCTCCAGTGGCAAAGTCACCGTGAAGGTAGAGCCAACTCCCACTTGAGAGGCCAACTCGACCTCACCTTGCAGCAGTTTAACTAATCGCGCCACGATCGCCAGTCCTAAGCCTGTACTATTCGACAGATAGGACTGGTTATTGGGCATGACTCGAAAATAGGGATCAAAAATCTGAGTTTGGTTGTCAGGCTCAATCCCAACTCCTGTATCGCTAATCGCGATCGCCCAAGTTTGGTTGGGTTGGGTTTCACAGGTGATATGAATCGAGCCTGTTTCGGTGTAGCGAATGGCGTTACTAAGCAGATTCATCAACACCTGCTGCAAGCGTAAAGCGTCAGTGACGACTTCTTCAGGAGCGCGATCGCAGTCAACTACCAACTGCAACTCTTTGCTGCGGGCTAAAGGTTCAACAATTTCTAAAGTCTGCTGAATAATCCCTCGTATTTGAATCGGTGCTAGGTGCAGCTTCATCCTGCCAGCATCGTACCGAGAAATTTCTAAAGCATCGTTGATCAAGTGGAGCAACTGCCGACCGCTGCGGAGAATGCGCTCAATGTGCTCCAACTCTTGATAGTTATCTTTATCTTCCTCGGGCTGTCGGTGTTTACGTAAAAACAGATCCGAGTAGCCAATGATGGAAGTTAAGGGAGTTTTGAGTTCATGGGCTAGGTGCGACAAATTCTCTTTGCTGGCCCGCACTAAACGAGTTAACTCTTGATTGGTGAGTTTCAGTTGCGTCTGTAGCTGCTCTAGTTCTTTCAGCCGTCCGTGGGTATAGCTCTTAAAACAACGAGCGATCGCTTCATCAATTACCGTGTCAATCAAGCGCACAGCTCGCAGTAGTTCTTTGGGGGAGCTTTGCAGCAATCCTGTCTCTAAAGTTTCAAAGATCACGGCGCGTAGTAGACGGTACTCACGGGCGATTTCGGCTGGGTCAAATCCTTGCTCGGCGCGGACGATGCCATGTTCTAAACTGCTTTCGACTAGCTTTTGTAGGTCTCCTTCTCCGTCATTCGACAAAATGCTAGCCATTGCCTGCAAAACTTTGGGGAAGCTATTGCGCAGGGCTTTGTAAGTCAGCTCCTGAGCAATTTCGATTTGGCTATCCTGCCGTACAGCACTCACCCAATTTTGCTCAATGATCTCTATCTTGTCGGTCAGTAGTTGCCCAAAGTCCACCATATTGCTGCTTGCCGTTTGGCTGCGATCGCCTGCTGATTAGAAGTAGCTTAACCAGCCCGCCTTGACTCTCGCCTCGTACGAGGGAAAGAATTTTGCTGTCTTTGATTGGCTACCTCTTCAGCATTAAAGCTTACCTGACCAAGCTGGTAAGGCCGATAGACGGATTGGCGGCTGAAATATGTTGCGGAAAAACGACGGTGAAGGTAGAGCCTACATGCAACTCCGACACCAGTTGAATTTGACCCTGCAACAACTGCACCAATCGCGCCACGATCGCTAAGCCTAGGCCAGTACTCTCGGGCAATACCGAGGGGGAGTGATCGTTGACTCGAAAGTAAGGATCAAAGACTCGTACTTGATCTTCAGAACTAATGCCCAGCCCTGTATCAGCGATCGCGATCGACCAATGTTGATCGGGTAGGCTGTGACACTGGACATGAACTGTCCCTGTATCCGTATAACGAATCGCATTGCTAATCAGGTTAGTAATGACCTGCTGCAAGCGGAGAGGATCGGTTGCGATCTTGGCAGGAGCCGCATCGTAATCAATGTCTAGGATCAGTCCTTTTGCTAGTGCTACGGGTTCTAGCATTTCCATCACGCTATTGACGACTAAGCGCACATCAATTTCAGTCAGCTGAAGCTGCATGTTGCCTGCTTCGTAACGCGACAGCTCTAAAACATTATTGATCAAGCGCAATAGGCCGCGGCCATGCCGGAGCACCCGCTCAATATTCTCGATACTCGGGAAGTTATCTTTTACCTCAAATTGTTGCCGCTGCTGCTGACGCAAAAAGAGTTCTGAGTAGCCAATGATGGAATTGAGTGGCGTTTTGAGTTCGTGGGCTAATAAAGAAAGATTCTCTTGGCTGGTGCGGACTAAACGGGTTAACTCTTGATTGGTGAGGGCAAGCTGGCTTTGGAGTTGGTCCAGTTCTCGGAGTCGCTCTTCTACATAACTCTTGAAGCATTGAGCGATCGCCTCATCCACCACCACGTCAATCAGCCGGAACGCTCGAATGATGGCGGCGGGCTCTGCCTGTAGTAACTCAGTCTGTAAAGCTGTGAAAATTTCTGAGCGCAACAGGCGATATTCCCGCGCAATTTCTCTGGGGTCAAATCCTTGCTCCGCCCGCCAAATCCCATGATTAAGACTGGCAGCTACTAGCTCCTGCACATTACTGTCCTGAGATTCACAAAGTACAGTAGCCATTGCGGCCAAGACGTGAGGAATATGATTGCGAATCGCTGTCGGAGAGAGGTCATCTGCACTTTCAATGTGCTGATCTTGATGCACTGCTTCTACCCACTGCTCAACTATGGCCTCAGTCTTCTCAACCAGGATTCGCCCAAAATCTTTCATCGTTAGAATCCGGAGGAGTGGTAGAAAAATCTTCTCTCTCTGGTATGAAGCCAGTCTAACGATTACCCATCTATTCCGCTAGTCGTAGAAACCGGAGTGGGAGTGCAGTATTGCTGCATGGCGGCGATATTGTTGATATTTGTCGCTTCAGAGCATCACTTCATCAATGCGATCGAGGTTTACTAACCAATCTGCTACCGGAGCGACTGCTAAATCACTAGAGTGACGCTGACAGCGGCCCGAAAACTGGCAATCGTCACAGCGTTCTATGGCTATGTTCACTTGGGGAAACGGTTCACCCTGCTGATATTGTTCAAGCCAGTCTGTGAGTTGCTGTAGCAGTTGCGTCAACTCTTGCCGTGTCTGCTCATGCCAGGTGGAACTGTAGGGGAAGGTGAGGCTTTGGGGTAACGGAGCCTTCGTTGGGTCATCCTGAGCTTGCACGAACCAGTAAGTCAAAGAAATTTGTTCTGGTAAATAGGCACTAGTTTCTGCCAGCACAAATGGATATAGACGAGTTTGCCAATTGTGCGCCAGCCAATTTTGCTGCGGCGGACGAGGGTAAGTTTTCCAGTCTAGAATTCTGGCTTGTTGCTCCTCCAACATGACCAAGTCATAAATCACCGTGATTGGATAGCCTTGTACACTGCAAGTCCGACGGTGCTCGCTTTGTCGCCAAGTAGCATCTGAAGGAGTAGCCAGCCCGACAATTTCTGGAACTGCGGCTAGCAAGGTACTGACACAGTGCTGCATCTGAGCATCTTCTGCCATGAGGGCGTCGATGGGTAGTCCCAGTTCCCGTTGCTGCATCAATAAGTGGAAGCGGCTGCCCCATGCCTGATGGGCTTGTTGTTCTGGGGTGGAGGGTGAGCCAAGTTGCTCTAGATAAATATGTTGAAACTTCCGGGGACAACTCTCTAGCAGGTTCAATTGCCCCTGAGACAGCCGCAACCTAGGCTCGGCGCTGTCAGCGATCGCCCCATTGACCGCAGCGTTACTGGCAATGTTACTCACAACATTATTAGCAACATCGAAGTTAGTCTCCCAATGGCTCTGCATGATTACTCTCGCACTTTGGTCAAGACGAAAACGCTGCCTTCATTGCCCCGCCCGATGCGTAAGTCGGCATCGAGATAAGTAATATCTAGCCAGCCTTTCTGATCGCGGTCGGCAATACTAAAGTCGATCGCGAAGAATTTTTCCCCAGACTCCAGCCGTTGCACAAATTGAGATGGCCACTGATAGCCAAGCAGCCGCTGTAACCCCAACACAGAGCGCTCAAACTTTACCTCAACCCGTCGCTCTGAAACTGCTTGGAAGCGGGCCGCAACACTGACCAAGCCTTCTAAGTAGGGCAAGCCATGCACTTCCGCTAAGTTATAGATCTTGGCTTCGGCAGCCCGAATGTATTGGTAAATCTGCCCCAACTTCAGCAAAGGAAATTGATCAATATTGAGTAGACCACGACTGGTTGTGTAGAGTAAACGCCAATTACCGTCTAAAAGATCACTGGCTTCCGTCGGCCGTGGGGTAGGATTGCGGTCTTCCAATTGAGCGATCGCTGCTAATATAGCCAGTTGATCGCGCTCTGTGGCGAGCAAACCTCGATTCTTCCCTGCGATCGCTTCTAATAACTCTGCCTTGCCTAACATCGGAGCTGACCTCTACTAGCTGGTCTGATCTTGATCGTGTTACAGCAACTTGATAAGTGTTAGAGCAACTTTACAAATCTTTTGAGGCCTTTCTTGACTTCAACCCAAATATCCGCTAGAGATGTCTTCACGAAATTCACCACTCGGTGGTAGACTCTGGGCATCTCCGTTCGTCAGAATAAAAAAGTAGCTACTCTAGGCCGAACCTTAGCATGTACAACCCTTCTTTGCGGCAGCACGCTCGTAGCGAACGCGCTCCCATCATTCCATTACAGCAAGAGTCTTCAATTTTAGACTGGCTGGAGGCAAATGGTCGTCTGTTGGCTCGCGATAGTCAAGATTTCGACTACTCCGATAATGAGGAAGAAATCGCCGAGCTTATGGCGGTTGATGATGGCACCTATGACACCGATGACGATGACGACGATGCCCTCGATCTCGATGAATAGAGCGAGTTGGTATCGCTCTAAGTTTGGCAATCGCCCAAATGGGTAAAATTTTGTCCTGAATTTCCAAAGATCAGCTCGAAATCTTTGGCATGTGTGGTGTGAAGTGAGATGACAATCCAGTGGACGCAAAACTATTTTCTGACCGATCCATCAAGCTGACTGGGACGATGCTGCTGCTAGCGCTGTGGACAGGACTAAGCTTTGCCGCCTCAGCGCTAGATTGGTTTGCCAACCGCCCCCTCTGGCAAGGGCTTTCGTTGACTTTGCCATTGTGGATTTGTGGCCTAGTAACCGCCGCATTAGGTTACTGGGCTGTACCCTTGCTCCGGGCGCTGAAAACCGGGCAATTTATTCGGGAAGACGGACCCCAAGGCCACTTAAAGAAAGCAGGCACCCCAACGATGGGTGGCATTTTCTTTGTGCCTGCGGCGGTAGCGATCGCGCTGCTCTGGTCTGGATTTAATGCCAATGTAGTAGCAGTCTCAGCCCTGACACTCGGCTACGGTTTCATCGGTTGGCTAGACGACTGGCAAGTATTACGCCGCAAGTCCAATAAAGGCATCTCGCCCCGAATGAAGCTCGCCCTGCAAGTCATGTTTGGCGGGCTATTCTGTCTTTGGCTGATGCTGACTCAAGGCGAAAGCATTACCACGGTGGCTCTCCCCTTTGGACTGGCACTGCCTTTAGGATTGCTGTTTTGGCCCTTGGCTTGGTTTGTGTTGGTGTCGGAGAGTAATGCCACCAACCTCACCGATGGTCTTGATGGCCTGGCAGGCGGCACCGGAGCGATCGCTCTCTTAGGGTTAGGTGCTTTGGTTGCACCGACTCATCCTGAATTAATGCTGTTTTGTGGTTGCCTCAGTGGTGGCTGTCTGGGCTTCTTAATGCATAACCGGAACCCCGCTCGCGTCTTCATGGGAGACACGGGTTCCTTGGCCTTAGGGGGAGCCTTAGCTGCGATCGCTCTAATCACCAATACTCTGTGGGCATTGCTAATTCTCGGGGGCCTCTTCCTAGCGGAAACCCTATCAGTAATCGCGCAAGTCAGCTATTTCAAGGCGACTAAAGGCCCTGACGGAGTCGGCAAGCGCCTATTCAAAATGGCCCCTCTCCATCACCATCTAGAGCTCTCCGGTTGGTCAGAAAACCAAATTGTGTCACGGTTTTACCTAACAGGGGGATGTTTGGTTCTAGTGTGTCTACTGCTTCACCTCTTTGTTTAAGCGTCTTCTAAAACTGGATTAAATCTAAAAGTTCGGACTCCTTGCCAGGGGTTCGAATTTTTTTAGTACCAGCTCGATTCCTTAAAACGAGTGAGAGATAGTACGAAGAGGAGTTAAACCATTCGAGCTAGTAACCTAAAGATTAGGTAAACCGCTGGTTATATCTAGCTACTCTAAAGCCCATAGCGTTTATGGTTGGGAGCATCTAAGCAATTTCCCCTGCACTTAGGGTTTATGATGCAATACGCACCTTCCCGCCCCCAATTTGAAGTTTTTCAAGTTTCTGGTCATCTCAATGGAATCAATGCCACTGATTTGCAGAACCAGTTGAAGCATAAAGTTGCTTCGACCCCCGCACAGGACATATTAGTGGACATGGCTCAAGTAGATTCTCTAGATAGTTCTGGACTAATGGTGTTGGTTGGAGCGCTTAGCTTTGCCCAGCGTTTGGGCCGTCAGCTAGTTCTATGCTCAATTTCACCTTCGGTCCGCATCATTTTTGAGCTGACTCAGCTCGACAAAGTTTTTCCAATTTTTGATAATCAAGCTGCCTTTGAAACGACTTTGATCTAAATTTAGGGTGCATTTGCCTCACGCAGTTAGTTGTGGCCTATGGCGTGACTTATCTGAGTCAGTCACAGCTTAAGCTTGCATCCGTCTAACTTCTTCATTGGCTTCTAGCTGAAATCTTAAGTTTTGGTTGTATTCTTCGACGTGCTTCAGTTCTGCTAACTTACGCAAAATCGTTTTAGTAAAGTTCTCGGCGTCGGGGAGCTGGTCGGCAATTTGCGCCGTCTCCACTTCAATCTCAATCATCTTGATCATGCGTGAGTACTCACTAACCAGCCGTTGGTTATTACTCATCTGCTTACTCAAGATGCCTACAGCACTCGTAGTGCGACGAATCCGGTTGGCATAAAGCTTGTCATCAAACTGCAACATTTTACGTTTGAGCGAGTCCAGTTGGCTGATCAGCGCCTGGTTCGCAGCAGACTCATGCTTTAGTTCGCCCAAACGCTGCTCTAAGCTGTATTTCTGAGTAAGGAGTTTCTGATCGGCGAGTAAGCGTGACTCCTCCTGCACATTCATTTGCAGCGGAGGACTTGTGAGCTGAGCTGTATGAGCAAGCTTCGCGTAGAGTAAAAGACTAGCTGCACTCAGCATTGATAGCAGGAAGATATTGGCCCCAGTCAACAGCAAAGACAAAAACACAGTGGCGGAGACGGTGCCACGAGTGGCCACTAAATAACCAGGGCTGGGTACAGGTGAAGGTAAAAGATAATCGCTACCTGTCGTATGGTTGGTAATTGCGATTAACTTTTTCAAGACATAGCCTTGGGTGGTATACAGCAGCGAAATCATATCGCCACGACGCACCGGAATCCCATCCTCTGCTCCTGGAACGGAAAACTTCAAGACTTGAAGACTTCTGCTTGGCGTAATAATGCGGAATTCATAGTGCCGTTTATAGAACCTAGGCAGCTTAGCAGTGAGGTAAAGCAGCACCTCTCGCATAGAACTCCGTTGAGAGAGCTTGCCGTAAACCACACCATATTTGCGTTGGCAGGAGGTGCATCTCAACTGAGGAATGCTGTCATAGTTGAGAGTACCCAGGGGTGTCAGACACGATGGGCATTGAATTGACCGTTTCATAAAGAGGGGGCTCTGTCAGAGCCAAGTTTCAAGCTTGCCTGAATAGAAACAGTGCTACATGCGAGCAGCACGTCAGTAGATCGATTCTAGTGCTTGGGTTTAAAAGTGGGTGGGAGAATTTGCAAGTAGAAGAATTTGTAACAGAAGCCGCGATCGCCCCTATAAATGGCTCCATAAGATTGCCCCATAAATCGCCAAGATCGATCGTCTAACTAGATGCCTAACTAGACCGCCCCAGTCACTGGAAAAGTTTTTTATAAAGAATATTAGATGCGGAATGACTCAATAGAGTTATGTGGTATTCAACAACGCTATCCTGACCACTCAAGCTTTTGTCTCGGTGTAAAGGTCTATGTTTGAGCCTTAAACAAGGCTTAGTCAATGACCCTGTTCTACCCTCTAGGATCACCCTTATGAATCCCGCTTTACAGACCAGTACCACCCCCACTGCTGAACAACTAGCCCAAACGAAGCAAGCGATCGCCGCTTACATTGCCACTATTGATGCCAACCCAGATCGTCGTTCAGGTGCCTACCCCTACTACCTCTTTCATGAACCTGGGCAAACTGTTCATGGCACTATCCTGATGTTTCATGGTTTCAGTGCAAAACCCCATCAAATGTGGCGCTTGGCTGATTACTTATTCCGGAATGGGTTCAATGTTTATCAAGCAACCCTAGCGGGTCACGCCTTTGCACTGCCCAACAAATATTGGCCCCAAGTTGATCTCAAGCCTGAGCTTGCCGAGCCTTTACGCCGGAAAGTTCAGCAAGACCCCGTTTTACAAAACTATTTTGCTAATCTATCGGCTAACCCCAGCGATCGCCGCCCCAGTGCAACCCAACGTATCGCTTTACTAGCAAGGCTGCTAGCCATTGAGCCTCGCCTGCTAGATATTATGCAAGCTATTACTCGGCCAGATGATCCTGACTTTGAGCGCTACTTTATCTCCTCTCACCTCGATTACCTGAGCGAAGCAAAAGCTCGATTGGCTGAATTGGATGCGCTCCCAGGCCCAGTTTATACGGTGGGTTTGTCAGTTGGGGGTGCTGTCGCTCTAGGTCTTGCTGCGACTCGTCCCGATCGCATCGATCGCGTTGTGGCTTATGCTCCTCTCCTCAAAGTTGATGGAGAAGAACATCGGCAGTATGTGAATATGGCAGGTCCGCTGGATATCAAAGAACTAGGTTGGGACCCTAATCTGCAATTCCCTGTGGGAGCGCTAACGGCAGCCGATCGCTTTGGCAGCTCCTTTGTCCTGAACTCCAAGCAAACTCGTACCTTACAAAATATCCCCACCTTCTTAGTGCTGACTGAGAACGAGGATGCGGCTGATGTGGAGACGAACCAAACTTTCTTTCAGGAAATCGGTGGTAATCACCAAGGGCATTACTCTTACCTATACCCAGCTCAAGACTTAGTGCCTCACCCAATGGTGGACCCTACTGAGGTAAGCCAGAATATGAGTAATCGTTTCTGGCAAAGTCTTTACCAGGAGACATTCCGTTTCCTGACGCAGGGTAAGGTGAACTTAGATAATATGAGTAATCTAGAACAAGCGTCTGATCTGCCTCTCGTACCCGCTGTTCAATAGACTGGATTAATCTGCGTAACTACATAGGGCCACACAGCACCTACTTGACTAACTCTATTTTGATGGCATACTTCCTTGGCTAAATAGCTGAGGAAGTTTTGTTGATTGGGCTTATGGTTTTAGCTTGAGGTACCTGAATTATTTAGTAGATAACAAGGTGATTAAGGTCGAAAAGCTATACCTGAGCTGATAGGAAACGCGATCGCCCTAAATTGAAAACTCAGCTCATTGACGAAAAGTATAGTAGGATACAAAATAATTGCGCGTATCAACAAAAATAGACGAAGGTTAATTTTGCTAACCTTTCGTTGTCTTGTTATTCGATGTATAAAATTTTTTGATAGCAGAAGCAGCCTAAAAGGCATGACAACTTATGTTTTAATCAACTAAAGTGAAGAAGTGTATCGGCTTGTAGCCCTCAGGTAACCTTTATGACAGGTGTTGTACCCGCAAGTTTGCATCTCTACGAGTTATATCGGAGTCAAACAGGGCTTTCCGTTCCATCTTCATCAGGGCTGACAGTATTTTGCGACTTTGATGGTCCCATTATTGATGTTTCAGAGCGCTACTACAGTACCTATCAACTAGGACTCGCCGACACTCAAGCGACTTACCAAGCTCAAGGAACTACCTTACCCATTCAGCTACTCAGTAAAGAACAGTTCTGGCAGATGAAACAAGATCGCGTGCCAGATGTAGAGATCGCAATGCGCTCTGGACTCGTTCAGCAATCACAAATTGATGTGTTTTTACAGCGAGTTGGCCAAATCGTAAATCAGCCGACCCTGCTTCAAAAGGATCGGCTGCAGCCGGGAGTGCGCTGGGCACTCAAATTACTGCATACAAAAGGTATTAGGCTGGTTTTAGTGACGCTACGATGCCAACAGCAAGCGACTCAGATCTTGCAAGAATATGGTTTGGCAGATTTGTTTAGCGGTATTTATGGCGCTGATAACGACCAAGCGGCTTACCAAAACTACGCTGACTACAAAACTCAGTTGTTAGTTAAAGCTGCGCTGGAGCAAGGGTTGCGCGGTGACTTGGCTCAGTCATCCTGGATGATTGGAGATACCGAGGCCGATATTTTGGCTGGACAAGCGTTAAAGATTCCCACGATCGCCTTGACTTGTGGGATTCGCAGCAGACGTTATGTAGAGCGATTGCAACCCACCTGTATCCTCAGCGATCTCGTATCTGCAGTGCAGCATGTCGTAACTTGCTACCATCTAGTCCAAGCCTGAAATCATACAAGCTGAGAATTGTAGGTTTAAGGTTGTTCTAGCAGACCCATATGCTCCCACCAGCGGTTGAGAGGGAAGTAAACGACGGGAGCCCAAAGACTACTCAAAATTGCTGAACTCAAAGCAGTGCGCTGGTGGTATGTCCAGATTTCGGCCAGTGTCCGCATGGCTTGAACCGATGCGCCATCAAACTTTTGCAGACTAAATTGAATGGCAATCACAGTTTCTGCTAAGACAGCCATACCAAAAACAATCAGTGCCACAGAGATAAAGTCTTCTTCGATGTATCGCTGCTTCTGTAGACGAGCCGTTAACACACCCACTACTATCAAACTTAAAACATGAGTGGGATGAGGAGCCGTCATACCATCTTGCAGGAGCCCTAAGACTAATCCAGCGATCGCTCCTTGAAACACAGTCCGCTTAACGCTCCAAGCCACGACCCAGATTAGCAGCCAATTAGGACCAATGCCTGCTAGTTCCAGACCTGGAAAGCGTAGAGGCAGAGCCAGTAGGCATAAAAGCACAGAGACGACTGTTACAGTCCAATTTAAAAGCGAGCGATGATAAGCAGAACCTTTCAGCAGGTTTTTGAAGGAATCATTCCTCATGGGATATTCGACTTTGGAGTTGCGGGCGTAGAATTTTGAAGTTCGGCTTGGGTAGGATAAACGATTACCCATTCCAAGTAACTGATAGGGGCAGATAGCTCAATCACTGCTTCAGGCGCAGGGCTTTTATTCAGGTTGACTGACTCAACTCGCCCCACTGGCATACCGGATGGAAAAAGCTGACTGAATGTGGAAGTAGAAATCACATCGCCACGCCGCACATCTGGAACTTTATCAAAGAATTCCATCACTGCTCGGTTACCTGCTTGGCCTCGCATGAAACCCGTGTAGCGGCTGCGACTTACAACCACGCCGACTCGGCTAGTGGGATCACTAATGAGCAGAACGCGACTAGTATGAGGAGTGCTGCTGACAATCCGCCCGACCAAGCCTCCAGGCCCAGCGACCACATGACCTACCTGTAGGCCATCTTTGCTACCCCGACCCAAGGTAACTTGTTGCCACCAATGGTCGGCGCTACGCCCAATTACCGGAGCAGCAATTCCCTTTTGAGGTGTAGCAGAGGCATAACCGAGTAAATCTTGAAGCTTTTGATTTTGGCTTTCTAGCTCCACTAAGCGCTGCTGGAGTTCTAGAACCCGCGCGTTGGCAATTTGCTCTTCGGGGTTCGGAGCGCCTTGGAAAGGGCGAGTCAGACCTTGATAAACTTCTAGAATTGCCGCTCCCTGGGTTTCTCGCACTACCCAAGCTGTACTGAGGGTAAGACCCACCAGCAACATTCTTACGCCATATCGATCCCACCAGCGACGCAGTGTATACATGCAATCTAAACTATCTTGGTTTGAACTTACTTTCTAGGAATCCTTAGCTTGCTGAAATGGTTTCCTTGGCTGAAGGCAGGTTAGTGCTTAAGGCAAAGGAAGGCTAACAAATGCGATCGCCCAGCAGTGATAGCAGATTTAAGGGCCTCGTAAGATTTGCAGGGCAACGCTGGGCCTAGGGGGTTGCTCAAATTGAGTCTAGGGCCTGAAGAACTCAATCCCAGGAGACCCAAGTAGACTAAGGCAGAGCAATACCGCTCTCCAAACTAGGGAAGTGCGCGATCGTCTAAGGCCACCGGACTTAGGCGATCGCCAGCCCTGAAACACATCAATTTGATGTTGTTACATATGGCGAGAGCGACCGCTGAATACTCGTTCTAGCTGCTTGAAGTTCTCTAACACCCGACCTGTGCCTAATACAACACAGCTCAGGGGATCGGCAGCAACGTGAACTACAATGCCAGTTTCGTGACTAATCAGGGTATCAATGCCTTTTAATAGGGCACCTCCTCCAGCCAACATGATCCCGCGGTCAATAATATCCGCTGCCAGTTCAGGGGGAGTGCGCTCTAAGGTACGCTTAACAGCCTCAACAATCACTAATAGAGGCTCAGACATACTTTCGCGAATTTCTGGCCCCTTGATCGTAACGGTGCGAGGCAATCCAGAGAGTAAATGCAGACCCCGAACTTCCATCATGGCTTCATCAACTTCGTTGGTGGGGTAAGCGGAACCGATGCGGATCTTAATTTCCTCCGCTGTGCGTTCCCCAATTACCAAGTTATGAACTTTCTTCATGTACTGAGTGATTGATTCACTCAGCTCATCACCCGCGACTCGAACAGATTCACTCAGAACTGTTCCTTGTAAGCTTAAAACTGCGACTTCAGTGGTGCCGCCACCAATATCGATAATCATGTTACCGGTAGGTTCTGCCACAGGCAGTCCCGCTCCGATCGCGGCGGCAACTGGCTCATCAATCAGGTAAACTTCACGGGCACCCGCTTGAGAAGCTGCTTCCATGACCGCCCGACGTTCTACCCCTGTAACCCCACTAGGAATGCCAATGACGATCCGGGGTGAAACCAGCGTGCGGCCTTCATGCACCCGCCGAATAAAATGCTTCAACATCAGTTCTGCGGTGTCGAAGTCGGCAATCACACCATCCCGCAGGGGACGCAGAGCAACTACATTCCCAGGGGTCCGTCCCAGCATTTTTTTGGCATCTTCTCCGACCGCCAAAGGAATCCGGTCATCTTGGTCAATCGCCACCACCGAAGGTTCTTGGAGAACGATGCCTTTACCTGATACATAAACTAGTGTGTTCGCGGTACCGAGGTCGATACCCATGTCCCGAGATAAGGAAAAACGACTGAAAAGACCCACTAGTTTCTACGCCCCTAAACGAAATGCTGCTGCGCCTGAATACAATGTAGCCGAGGTGGATTTTATTACGTTTTTTATCCTGAGTCTAGTTAGATTCAGGTTAACTGTAAATCCCATTAATTACGCTAAGTTTGACGAATCTTTAGTCACATTCCTAGGAGTGGAGGCTGAAATCAGGATGAATTTTGAATTTATCTGATCTTGATAACTTTTATCTTAACGACTATTTGTGCTCTCACTAACAAATCTACAACCTTTATTGGGTGATAAATTGAGGCTCATGAGGCTCAAGATTAGTAAAAGCGCTAAAATTTTTGAACCACTTGTTCAGCTACTAGAAAGAGCGCGATCTCAAAACCAGTCATCAACCATGAAGCGGCGATCGCGACTAGAAAACATTCGATATACTATAGGTACGCTTGTACTAACTGTTGTAATCATAATCCTATGAGTCTTAACGTTGTCACTTTGGTCGGTCGGGTAGGCGGAGATCCAGATGTCAAATTTTTTGAATCGGGTAGCGTAGTTTGTAATTTGACCCTAGCAGTGGACCGACGGACCCGTAATAATGACCAGCCAGACTGGTTCAATTTGGAGTTGTGGGGCAAAACAGCACAAGTAGCGGCTGACTATGTGCGTAAAGGCAGCTTGATCGGCGTGAGCGGGGCGCTCAAGTTTGAGTCTTGGCAAGATCGCAATACAGGTGCAACACGTTCTAAGCCTGTAATTCGCGTCGATCGCCTAGAACTGCTAGGTTCCAAGCGAGACAATGACGCTGGTTCTATGAACAATTACGGCGGCGATGACGAGTTTTAGCGGAGTTGCCAGAGTCTTGCACCTGAGCTTTTGATTGTGTGTAACTGTGATGGGTAGGGGCAGGTCTTGTACCTGCCCTTTTATGTTGGGGCAGCTGCTCAGAAGCCCCTAGGAAGTCACCCACGAGAGGTGCCCTTAATACCGAATCTCTAGGGTGACGCTGGCATCAATTTCTTGCTCGCCACCCACTACAGGCGTATCAGCCATTTCAGCTCGCTGCAATTTAGAGAAGGCCATGACGGGGCGAGGGGGGGGAGTGCTGGCTCCGTTGACCTGGATACTGACGATTTCCTGGGCCGTGAAGTTGAGCGCTTCCAAAACAGCGTTGGCTTGCTGTTGGGCATCCTGGGTGGCTTCGCGTAGCGCTTGTTTTTGGGCAGCGGCGATCGCGGGGTCTGGAGCCACAAAACTCACACCGTTGACTCGCGTCGCTCCTGCTTTGACTGCGTCATCAATAATGGTGCCTGCTCGTTGTGTATCAACCCGAAAGCTGACGGTATTGGTAGCAATGTAGCCGACTAAGCGTTGCGTGTTGTTCTCGTAACTGTAGTTGGGGTTGAGGGTGATGCCTGTAGTTTGCAGTTTCTCCACATTGCGTGCCTTGAGCAATGCCACGACTGCCGAAGAGCGCTTGGCGGCTTCCTGCTGCACAGCTTCTGCGGTTTTGCCTTGCACTTCTACGCCTAGCTCAACTTGAGTCAAGGTGGTAGGAATTGTTTCGATGCCACGGCCAGTGACGGTAAGGGTTCTTAGCATTCTCTCTGCGGCTCTCTCTTGAGCGAGAACAGGATTGGCAAAAGTGAGGCTCAGTATTCCTAGGGCGATTGGTAAGGCTGTCCAGCGCTGCCAGGAACGGGATGGCCAAGAGCGCGATGGGCGATGGGACATCTGGGCTTGGTACATAAAATGGTTTCTCCTCACGATCGCAAGTATGGGGAATAAATGGCTTTGATGTTCCTAATCTGTCATCCCCAGTGGTACAAAGTCTGATTGGTTACATTTTTAGAAACTTACAGACTTGGTAACAGAGGAAAGCGATCGCGATGGCTTATTGGTTGTTGAAGAGTGAACCCCCAGTTTATAGCTATGCAGACTTGGAGCGAGATGGCCGCACGATTTGGGATGGGGTGAACAATAATCTAGCGTTGAAGCACATCCGCACCATGCAGCCGGGAGACTTAGCGCTGATTTACCACACAGGCGACGAGCGCAGCGCAGCGGGCATTGCTGAGGTGGTGAGTGAGCCTTATGCAGACCCCGCCTTAGCTGACCCGAAACGAGCCGTGGTGGATGTGAAAGCCGTGCGATCGCTGCCGCAACCTGTGACTTTGGCGCAAATTAAGCAAGACAGCAGCTTTGAAGGCTTTGATCTATTGCGGATTAGTCGGCTTTCAGTGGTGCCCGTTTCGCCTGAACATTGGCAACGAATTCTGCAACTGGCAGGGGAGTCCTCCTAGAATCATCTGTAGGCGCTCCATCCTCACTCGCATTTCTGTCATTCATGGCTTACCACCTTTCTGCTGCGAAGCTGCAAACCTACCATCGCTGTGCCCAGTCCTACTATTTCCGCTACGAACGAGGGATTAAAACGGCTGCTTTTTTTGGGTCTGCGTCTCTCGGTACAGCGCTACACGAGGCTTTAGCGCAGATCTACCGCGATTGGCACTATCAAGACCCGATTCCCGGACTCGATTGGGTGGAATACTGCTGGAGCCAGCACACTCAAGGACTCAGCCCTACTCAGGTGACAGATGGGCAGGTGATGTTGCAGCGCTATCACGAGCGCTTTATGGCTAGCCAAACTGCGATCGCGCGTCCAGTAGCTGTGGAAGGCAAAATTCAAGGATCGCTCCAAGTCGAAAATCTAGAATTTACTTTGGCAGGACGCTACGATCGCCTCGATTATTTAGCGGATGGATTGGAACTGATCGACTACAAATCCAACAAAGACACTAAGCTGTTAGACCCAGCAGAGATGAATCTGCAAATTGGGCTGTACTACTTGGCTTTAGAGCAAACTTATCCGCAAACCCTACGCCGCTTGAGCTTAATTTATCTCCGCACAGGCGAGAACATTAGCTTTGAAGTGACTCCAGAACATAAGCAACGAGTAGAATCTGCCATTGGTGATTTAGCGCTACGCTTGCGAACAGATGCAGCCTGGGAACCTACAACTGGCGGGCACTGCGATCGCTGCACCTATGCTCGCTATTGCCCAGGGGTGCAAGCGGAACCAGAACTATTGCCGATGGATGCCAAACCCCGACCAGAACTACAGTTGGCCCTGAGCTTAGCACTGGATTCGGCAAGCTAAAGACTTTCGGGGTGCTGGTGGCATTCAGCGGGTTAACAGGCTATGGTCAAAGACAAATTGCCAATTGCCTTCTGCTCTATGCCTGCCCTCTCTACAAATCGTGTTTTAGCGAATGCTCGTACTCGGTGGGTATCTGTACGAACTAAAACTTTGCTGCGGTTCGGCGGGCTGACAACGGCCCTGTTGCTGACTGTTACATCTCCCTTAGCAGCTAGGGCCGAGCTATTTAATAGTCCCCTGGAGCGGCTGCCCGTGGCAGAACGAGTGGCGTTACGCAGCGGCAAGGTAGTAGTAACAGGCGATCGCGGTCGCTATGTGGCTAAAGTTCTGGTCAAAGCCTCTCCAGATGTAGTTTGGTCAGTGTTGACCGACTATACCAATTTGTCCAAATTTCTTCCCAACGTGGTTTCTAGTCGTCTGATCGAGGCGCAGGGCAACCGCAAAGTGGTGGAGCAAGTGGATGTGCGTCAAGTGTTTCTGGTCAGTAGGCGATCGCGCTTCCGCACTGAGAATATTGAGACCGCAAAAAAACGAATTGATTTTCGGTTGCTCGAAGGAGATATGAAAACGCTCCAAGGATATTGGCAAATTGATCCCGTTGCTACCTATCCAGGGGCTCCTGTCACTCAAGTTTTGCTGACGCAAGACATTACGGCTGAACCTGGTACAGGCACCCCGAAGGGACTGTTCTACAACTTGTTTCGGAATGGCTTGAATGAATCTTTAACCGCGATTAGCCAAGAAATCGGTCGGCGAACCTTGCAGGCAACAGCCCACCATGCTCAACCGCAAACCTCCCCCACCAGTTCCTTCTGACTCTATTTTCCCGGACAGCATTAGGGCATCACCACTGCCGATTGGGGTTTGCTACACACCCACGGCAGTAGTGGATTACATGGTGGAAAACACAGTTGGACGGCTGTTAGCGGTTAAAACGCCTCAACAATTGTTGGGCAAGCTCCGGATTCTCGACCTAGCCTGCGGTGAAGGCATTTTCTTGTTGCGAGCTTACGCTTACTTGTTGGCTTGGTACCGCGATCGCTACATCACGGCATACATACAAGGCGAAGCACTGATCGCAGAACTGCCACTGCAACAAGCCAGTGATGGCACTTGGAATCTGGCGATCGCAGAACGGTGGCGGATTCTCGGGGAGCACATTTATGGGGTGGATATTGATGCCCAAGCGGTTGAGCAGGCTCGGCGGTGTTTATTGAAAATAGCTGGCCCCCCTAGCCCCCCAAACTTGGGGGGAACAAGAGTTCTAATTGACTTGGAGAACAACCTTAAGTGTGGCAACGCCATAATTGGCGAGGAATTGGGCGATCGCTCCCCTGCATCATTTCCAATCAACTCCAACCAGGCTTTTAACTGGCAAGAAGAGTTTCCGGAGGTGATGCAGGCAGGAGGGTTTGATGTGGTGATTGGCAACCCTCCCTATGTTGGCTCGGAGTGGATGACCGAGCACCTGCCCCAGTGGCGGCATTACTGTACGCAACATTATCAAGCCGCTGCTGGCAATTGGGACTTGTTCTGCGTATTTATTGAGCAGGCGATCGCCCTCTGCAAGCCCCACGGTTTAACCAGTTTGATTGTGCCGAATAAACTGGGTTCTGCCAGATACGCGGCCCAAGCTCGGCAAATTTTAACCGTGCAGAATCAACTGTTGACCATTCGCGACTATTCCAGGGTGGCAATTTTCCCGGTCGCGGTTTATCCCATTGTTTATACGGCCTGCAAACGACTGCCGGAATTAACTTCACAGGTGCAATACGAACGCATGGAAGTAGCCGCTAATAGTGCGATCGCTGGTTCAACTCAGCAATGGTTGGATTACCAGCGCTACTTTATGCCCGCAGGCAAACCTTGGCGGCTCGGTTCTAGTTTGCATCAAACTGAGTTGTGCGATCGCTTGCAATCCCAGTTTCCACCCCTCTCAACGGTGGCAGAAGTTTTGGGAGCCGCAACCGTAGGAGAAGCCTATGCCATGCAGTCTTTGATTGCCGATGAAGCTTGCCCCCAAGCGACCGATTTGAAGCTGATTAACAGCGGCACGATTGACCGTTACTGCGACCTCTGGGGGCAGAAGTGCTTGCGCTATTTGGGCCATGCTTATCGCTATCCCATCATCCCAGCGACGCAGCACTCTCACCTGCCGTCCAAGCGACAACGGCAAGCTCGCCAACCCAAAATTATTGTGGCTAGCATGACTCAAGTTTTGGAATGTGTAGTGGATGTCGCAGGAGATTTCGTAGCAGGAAAATCGACTGTGATTATCCTCACCTCACTGAATTTGCATTACCTCTTAGCGCTGTTAAACAGCAAATTAATCAGCTTTTACTACCGCAACTTATATGGGGGAGACTGCCTCAAAGGAGGCTATTTGCGAATCGGGCCGCAACAGTTGCGATCGTTGCCTATTTGCCTTGCTCACGACTCACTATTCACGCAACCCAATCAACATTTAGTCTTGCTAGCGCAGCATTTGTTATCTCTTCAGCAACAGTTAGTCACAGCCGAAGCTGCTGAATATCGCCACAATTTGCAGGAGGGTATCTACACTTTGGAACGCCAAATCGACCAATTCGTCTACGACCTTTATGGACTCACGGCGGAGGAGCAGCGGCTCATTAGTTAGGTCACTAAAATATAAGTGCTAAAAAATTACTTCTACTTAGTTTTTGTGACCCAAAATCATCAAAACTTGCTTAATTGTTGTGGCTGGTAATAGTGCGAAATAGTTTGATTTCTGGGTTGGTCATTAGCAGTAGCTTGTGGTTAGCAACATCAGTAGCAGCCGCTCCATCGGCAAGCGAATATCGTCAACTAGGTCTCGCTTATCGAACCCAAGCACGTTATTCAGAAGCGATCGCCGCACTTCAGCAAGCGGTAGAACTAGAACCCAACAATTTGTCTGGACGCATTACCCTAGGATGGACGCAACATCTGGCAGGCCAAGAAACTGCGGCAATGGAATCGCTGTTTCAGGTGCTGTATCGCGATCCTCAGTCAGTTCCAGCGTTGAATGCGTTAGGCATCGTCTATTTGGTGCAGGGTGACTTGAACTCTGCTGTCCTCACTCACACTTGGGCCGCTTGGCTAGAACCTGATAACGAAATTCCTTACTACAACCTCAGCTTGGCGACTCACCGTTTGCGAGAGTATGGCTGGGCCAGCTTAGCCGCACATCGAGCCGCTGCTTTGGAGCCAGACAATTCTCACCCTTGGGTGGCATTGGCAATCATTAACTGGGATGGCGGCGATCGCGCAGCAGCGACCAAAGCTTACGAGCAAGCCTTGGCGCTAAATGGAAACTATGGCGATCGCGCCTTTCTGAGCTATCTCCAAGAAGCTGGATTTAGTGCGGCTCAAATCCAAGTGGCGGAGCAAGTTTTGTCAGCGACCGTCTCACGTTAAGTTTCTTCATTAAAATTTGGGAAGTAGAGACTATTCCCGCTGACATCATGCCCCTACAACCCAGCGATCGCACCAAGCTAGACCCCACCGAAGACACAGTATTTTATGGATTGCCTCGTTTTGTCACTCACGTAGACGAAGGATTCATCCAGCAGCTCACTGATTTGTATCGCGAACGGTTGAAGCCTCAGACACGCATCTTGGACTTGATGAGCAGTTGGGTTTCCCATCTACCAGATGGGATCGAATTTGCTCATGTCGAGGGGCATGGACTCAATGCGGAAGAGTTAGCCCGCAATCCACGCCTGAATCACTACTTTACCCAAGACCTCAACCAGGAGCCGAAACTACCGCTACCCGACCAATCGTTTGATGCAGTGCTCAATACCGTTTCCGTGCAGTATTTGCAGTACCCCGAAGCGATCTTCAGTGAGATTCATCGTGTTCTCAAGCCCGGAGGCATTGCGATCGTTAGTTTTTCGAATCGTATGTTCTACCAAAAGGCGATTCAGGCTTGGCGAGACAGCTCGGAGGAATACCGAGTAGAACTGGTCAACCGTTACTTCACATCTGCACCTGGATTTTCTGCACCTGAAGCGATCGCTCGGCGGGCGCAAGTACCCAGTTTCCTGCAAATGCTTGGCGTTGCAGGGGGTGATCCCTTTTATGCCGTAATTGCCCAGCGGGTTTAAAGCAGGAACCTAACCCCAGTCCCCTCCCTCGTAGGGAAGGGAGCTAGATTCTAAAGTTCTTTTCCGCGTCGGAGAGGGGTTTGGGGAGAGGTTAGTTTAGTTAACCTTCGTCGCGGAGAGCCTCTAGGACGTTGCGATCTTCCAAAGTGGAAGTATCTCCGGACACGGCATTGCCACTGGCGAGATCTCGCAGCAATCGGCGCATAATTTTGCCCGATCGCGTCTTGGGGAGGGCATCGGCAAATCGAATATCTCCGGGACGGGCGATCGCGCCGATTTCTTGGCCCACGTGTTGCTTTAGTTCTGCTTTCAGAGCATCACTGCCCGTGTGTCCCCCTTCTAGGGTGACGAAAGCCACAATGTCTTGCCCTTTGAGTTCATCGGGTTTGCCGACCACCGCAGCCTCAGCTACGGCAGGGTGCGAGACCAACGCCGACTCAATTTCCATCGTGCCTAGACGGTGCCCTGCTACGTTGATCACATCATCCACACGACCCATCACCCAGTAGTAGCCATCTTCATCGCGTCGGGCGCCATCGCCTGCAAAGTAGATATATTTGCCATCTTTGGGTGGAATGTGCTCCCAGTAGGTTTTGCGGAAGCGATCGGGATCGCCATACACCGTTCGCATCATTCCGGGCCAAGGATGCCGTACGGCCAAGTAGCCGCCTTGGTTGGTGCCGACGGATTCTCCTTCTAGATTCACCACATCAGCCAAGATGCCAGGGAAAGGCAGGGTCGCTGAGCCTGGTTTGGTGGCGATCGCACCCGGTAGAGGCGTAATCATAATGCCCCCAGTTTCGGTTTGCCACCAAGTATCCACAATCGGGCAGCGCTCACCACCAATCACACGGTGGTACCACATCCAAGCTTCAGGGTTGATGGGTTCGCCTACGGTACCTAACAAGCGTAGAGAGGAGAGATCTCGCGCTTTCGGTATGTCTTCGCCCATTTTGATAAAGGCGCGAATGGCCGTAGGTGCGGTGTAAAAAACATTGACCCCATGCTTTTGAATCACATCCCAGAAGCAGCCAGGATTCGAGGCGCGGGGTGCCCCTTCGTACATTAGTGTGGTCGCACCGTTGGAAAGTGGGCCGTAGACAATATAGCTGTGTCCCGTAATCCAACCTACATCAGCGGTACACCAATACACATCTGTGTCTTGCAGATCAAAGATCCACTTGGTTGTCATGTGGGTGTAGAGGTTGTAGCCACCTGTGGTGTGCACCACGCCTTTGGGTTTGCCTGTACTACCTGAGGTGTAGAGGACAAACAGCAAATCTTCGCTATCCATCGGTTCAGCAGGACAATCCGCCGACATCTGCGGCTGCAACTCGTGCCACCAATGATCCCGACCGCCGAGTTGCATGGGGATCTCTTGTCCCGTCCGCCGTACCACCAGCACATTCTCGACACTAGGAGCCGCACCATCGGCTAAAGCTTTATCCACTTGGGTTTTCAGCGGCACGATCGCGTCTTTGCGCCAGCCACCATCGGCTGTGACCACGACCTTGACTTGACCATCGACCAAGCGATCGCGCAACGCCTCAGCACTAAAGCCGCCAAACACGACCGTATGCGCTGCCCCAATCCGCGCACAAGCTAGCATCGCGATCGCAGCTTCCGGGATCATCGGCATGTAGATGCCCACACGATCGCCCTTCTCCACACCCAAATGCTTCAAGGCATTAGCAAACTGGCACACCTCACGATGCAGTTGGGCATAGGTGAGCGTCCGCGAATCTCCCGGTTCTCCTTCCCAAATCAAAGCCGCTTTGTTGCGTCGCCAGGTGGTCAAGTGGCGATCGAGGCAGTTGTAAGAGATGTTGATCTTACCACCGACAAACCACTTGGCAAAGGGTGGCTGCCAATCCAGCACTTGATCCCACTTCTGAAACCAGTGCAACTCTTGTTCGGCTAGCTCGGCCCAAAACTTTTCTGGGTCAGCCTTGGCGCGATCGTAGAGTTGCTGGTAGTCTTCCAGACTCTTGATCTGAGCTTTTTGAGAGAACTCAGCCGCAGGCTGAAATAAGCGCTTTTCTTGAAGAATGGATTCAATCGTGGATTCTGACATAGCTCTTTCTATCACCAGGACGGCTCCTCCAAAAACGATACTTCGTTCTTGGGTCAGTTGGGCAGAACTATATCTTGATTTTGTTTAAGTGTTGACTGAACCGTTGCCCATCTAAGTGTCCCGAATGGCTGGAGCCGTCGCTAAGCGAGTGGCGCTTTGCTGCATCCGTTTAATTTCTTCTGCAGACCACTGATGGGGCGCTTGGCAATGATGCGCGATCAGCAAGCCCCACAAGCCTTTACTGGTAAGGACAGGCACAACAAGATTGGCCCGCACCTGGAGACTCCGCAGAAAATCCCGGTGGCACTCTTGAATGGGTTCTGTCTCGATGTCGGCGATCGCTCGAACCCGTCCATCTAAGTACAAAGCTGCATACTCGTCGTTGAAGCAATCATCAGCGCCAGTTGATCCCAAAATCGACAACTGCTCAGCGCTCAAGGACTCGAAGGTAACTTGGCCTTTCCATCGTTGATAAAAGTAGTACAAGACCACGCGATCAGCTTGGAGCATCTGTTTCAGCTCATCGGTCGTTTTTTGGACCAAGGTATCTCTTTCTAGACTTTGGGCTAGACGTTTGGCAACGCGGCTCAATCCTCTGTCCTGCTGGTCTAAGGAGTGAGAATTCAGTTCATCAAAATTACTACGCACAGGTTGAGGAGGGGTACGAAGTTCAATAAGTTGGTAGCGATCAGCCAGTGCACTGCGCTGATTCAACCTGGAGAGATTAGCGGTTTCTGGTTCTATTTAGAAGGGATAATTTACGGAATTTTGATCAAAGTTTTTCGAAGTTGGCGATCGCTCTTTTCCCCTGACAACAAAAATCCCCCTCACCGAAGTCAGGGGGAGCTAATTTGAGTGAAGACGTTCACTCAGAAGTGACGTTTATTTGCGAATCGGAGTGCCGCAGGGATAAGTTGCCACAGGTTCGCGCTTGGCTGCTTCGCTCTTGATAGTCTCAGCCACAGCCACCAGCGATCGCTCTGTTGCCGATTCCGCTTTTGCTGCCAAGTAGTCAGCCTTCAGTTTCGCCAGCATTTCTTCCCGGCGATCGTAGAGCCGCTTCAGGGAACGAGGCGCACATTGGTTGATCACATAAGCGGTCATGATGGGTAGCGCGATCGTGCTGTCGGTGTAGCAAACAATCGTGCTAGGCAGTTCATCCGGGTCAACCTTGCCCCAACTCACAGCTTCGCTAGGAGTAGCCCCGGAAAGACCACCTGTATCTGGGCGAGCATCAGTGACTTGGATAAAGTAGTCGTGACCTCGTTCCTCTAGCCCCAATACTTCATGCAGTTGGGGTTGCGTTTGCAATAGGAAGTTCTTAGGACTGCCACCGCCGATGATTAGCGCGGCACTCTTACCTTCTTCACCAGCGACACCAGACTCGCGCGCTGCATAGGCGATCGCTGCGGTTTCATTCACATCCAAGGAAGGATCAATCACCAACTCAGAGCCTTCTAGCGCCAAAGCAGCTACGTTCATGCCAATCGAGCTGTCTCCGGGAGAAGAGGTATAGATGGGAACGCCGCACTCATAGGCTGTTGCCAACAGGCAAGAATTCTGCACACCGAGTTGCTTCTCTACTTCTCGGACATACTTGCCGAGCAAATGGTGAAATTCCGCCGTACCCATCCGCTTCTGGAACGGTTCCGCCCGCAAAATCTCGCGAATGAAGGCGTCGGTTTCCAGTAGCACATCGTAGTGGAACACAATATCGTAGATTCGGATGCGGCCTTCTTGACGTAGTTTCACGTCATCCAAAAAGGGATTGCTGGAATAGAGGCTCAACCCCAAACCATAGTGCATGTCATGGTAGAGATTAGCGCCCGTGCTGATCATCCAGTCAATAAAGCCATTCCGAATTAGGGGAGCTAGGACTGAAACTCCAAAGCCCGCCGGAGTCATCGCGCCAGACAAACTCACCCCAACAGTCACGCCCTCCTGCATCACTTCTTGGCTCAGTAAGTGACAAATCTCGCGCAGGCGAGCGGAGTTGTAAGCTGTGAAATAGCCGTCGATTAAATCAACGACGCTGATTTCAGCAGGCATGGGGGCGGGTGCGATTTTGTGGCTGAGCAATTTCGACATTTGTACGCTCCAAAAAGAACAAAAAGCATAAAGAAGAGGAGAAATGGACACGCAGCTACCTAATGCGATCGCGATTGACAAACGAGCTAGGAAGCCCAGTTCAATCAACTCAAACGCTACTAGGTTTTCTTATCTGCAACCTTGAAAGAAACTTTCAAAGTCATGTGATCCGATTGGTCAACGAAGTTGGCAACGCTTAGGTGAGTAGGTACCCAAGCAGCCAAGAGATTCGATTCTGTCGTTCTGTCCAGTAGTGGCAGAACTCCACAGACTCAAAACTTATGTTTGCTGCATCAACTAAACCTAGGCACAGAATTCCCTAGGCCAGATGAAAAAGGACATCGTACAGGTCAATATCCCTTGACTAAAAGCTCTGATAAATCTGAAAAACATCAGAACCATTAATCCAGCTATTTAATTCAAAAAAGACTCCACCTAAGGAGCGCGATCGACCCAGTTCGCCACTATTTCTAGAGATAGGGTTGCTTATCCTCTGACTCAGCAAGAGTATCTACTAGCAATCGCGAACCTGGTAGTTACAGGCCGATCAGCTCATACTGGGTGCTTCACAACGGTCAGCCCAAGACAGTGCGGGATCGCACTGCCGTTTCCGTTTCAATTTCATTTCCAGGTACCAAAGTGGTCTCCACGGGTACCCGACCAAGGAAAGGAGTTTCAAGGCTTTATACGCGACCTCAAACACCAACTGCTACAGTTTAACACCCACGTCTGAAATCAGCTCAATAAAACTACGGAAACTGCTGGGATTCTCCAAGCAAACCTCCTCAAAGTAAGGGTTCTTACGGCTTTCTCTATCGCTTGGGTGAGTATGCCGCGCCTAAGGGCATTCCTTTGCAGTTTTTCGTCTTAAGCATTACAATATCTGCTCCGTTTTAGTCAACCTATGTAGGCGAAGAAACAAGATAAACTGGAGACAACGCCATAAAAAACTTCATCAAAAAGCTAATACGGCATATTTAACTGCTCAGCCTGTTTCTGAGGTCATGCCATGCCTAAACCTCCAGCCTTGCCTTCTTCTGCGTTGCACCACACCACTTCTCATTCATCATCTCAGCAGCATTGGCATAGCTTTAGTCACATGCTGAAACGACTACATGCCGAGGGAGTTTATCTACATCCTCAGCAATTGGCTGAGTTTTTGGTAGTCCACGGCTTGCCTGTAGATCTACGTTATGTCCCAGAGCGACTGCAACAGAAAGCAATGTCGATCAATGCTCACTACAACGGCGATATGGCAGCTTTGGCAGAAGACTCAGAAGAGCAGCCTTGGGATGACTGCTTGGGGGATTTCGATTAAGTTGGTTAAATTAGCCGCCGTTCCACCGAGCTTCGACTTAGACTTTAAGATCGCTACAGAGCCTTTCGGATAACTAGTTCAATGAATCCAAATCTTGACACCTCAGCGGCTACAGACTCAGCTTCACCCGAAGCAGCAGTGGGTCTGACGGATGAGCAGTATCGGCAAAAGATGCAGCGGCGCAAAGAAGTGCAAGAACAACGCCTAGCTGAGCGATCGCTGGAAAAAGGCTTGATTGTGGTCAATACGGGCAACGGTAAAGGTAAAACTACCGCTGCTTTGGGGATGGTGCTGCGATCGCTCGGTCACGGTTACAAAGTGGCGATCGTGCAATTCATTAAGGGCGCTTGGGAGCCAGCGGAGAAAGCAGCCTTTAGCCATTGGGGTGAGCAACTGGAATTTCATGCGATGGGTGAGGGCTTTACCTGGGAAACTCAAGACCGCGATCGCGACATCCAAAAAGCTCAGGAAGCTTGGAATACCGCTTTAACCTATATCCGTAATCCAGAATTTCGCTTGGTGCTGCTAGATGAAGTGAATATTGCCTTAAAGCTGGGCTACTTAGCGGTTGAGGACGTGTTGGCAGGTCTAGAGCAGAAACCAGAGGATTCTCACGTCATTTTGACTGGCCGTGGAGCACCTGCGGCTTTGATTGAGCGGGCCGATCTAGTGACCGAAATGACCTTAGTCAAGCACCCTTTCAAGGAACAAGGCATCAAGGCTCAGCCTGGAATCGAATTTTAGGTGCTATCACCATGCAGAGTAAAACTGACCTCTCCCCAAACCCCTCTCCGGAGCGGAGAGGGACTTTGAATCTAGTTCCCCTTCCCTACTAGGGAAGGGGCTAGGGGTTAGGTTTTGATGGATGGATCCTCGAATAACTGAGCAGCCCCTCCAAGCCGAAATCCAAACTCTAGAATTGAGTTTATGGAAATTCTTTCGATTAGTCTCAAAAACTTTAAGGTTCACAGCGATCGCTACTTTGAGTTTCAGCCCGGAACCAACGCGATTTGTGGAGAAAATGGGGCAGGCAAAACCAGCATTTTAGAGGCGATCGCTTGGGCGCTGTTTAATTACTCCAGCTATACCAAAGAAGAATTAATCCGTCGGGGTGCAGCCAGCGCTCAAGTCAGTGTCACCTTTACTTCCAGAGGGGATGGGCGCACGTATCGTGTGCAGCGTTGTACCAGCAAGGGCTATGAGATTTTTGACCCACAAATTCGTCAACGACTAGACCTGAAGAATGTCAGTGATGTTTTGCCTTGGCTGAAAGAACATTTGGGCGTTGCCAAAGAAACTGACTTGCCCAAATTGTTTGCTGATACCATTGGCATTCCGCAAGGCACCTTTACTGAAGACTTTAAGAAAGCAGCAGACGAGCGGCGCAAAGTCTTCGATCGCATCCTGCGCGTGGATGAGTACAAACAAGCTTTTGAGAAATCGAGAGATTTAGAAAAGTATGCTCAGCAGCAAGTTCAGGAACTAGAGCGGGCGATCGCGTACTATACCGAGAACCTGCGCGATTGGGATCTGCTGCACACTCAGCGGGCGGATTTGCAGCAAGAAGTAACCAAGGATAAGACTGCTTTACAGCAACTTCAAATCCAACTGGAGCAACTTCAGCATCAAAAAGATCGGCTCACCGCTCAATCGCACCAAATCCAGCAACTCGAAGTTCAGTTCTCGACTTTGCAGGCGCAACTGACTGGACAGCGCCAAACCAATGTGTTGCTAGAACAGTCGCTCCAGAGAGCGAAGCAAGCAGTAGCCACCTGCGAAGCCAATCGAGCGGGTTATCAAACCTTTTTACAAGCAGAATCTGCCTTGCAAGCCCTAGATCGCCAAAGCAAACAGCAGCAAGCTCTGCTGAAACAGCGCCAAGGCTATCAAATGACTTGGGAGAACTCGCAAGCCAAGCTCACTAAACTGACTCTACAACTCGAAAGCCTAACCGCAGCCCAGCAAGAAATTGAACAACTGCAACCCCTGATTCAACAACAGACTGAGCTAGAGCAAAATCAGGAAGCGATCGCCCAACAACTCCAACAACTGTTTAGCGCCGAGTTAGAGCGGCAGAACGTCACTAAGCAATTAGCCAAGTTAAAAGGTGAACTGGAACATCTCAACGCAGAAATTGAGCGGATTCGTAGCTTTGAGGCTGTTTTGGAACAAATTCCCACCTGGGAGCAACAACGCGATCGCCTGCAAGCACAGCTCAGCCGCATTGCCGCTGCTAAACAATTTGAAGCTGACCTCAGCCAGATCGTCTCTCATGGCCAAACTCAACGCGATCGCTACTTAAGGGATGCGGAAACTGCGATCGCAGGTTTGCAGGAACTTCAGCGATCGGTACCATTGCTGGCTGCTTCAGTAGACTCAGCTTTAGACACGCTTCAGGCGGGAGTAGACCTGAACAACGAAATTCTCGAAAACTTGCAGCAAATCCTAGGCGATTTATCGGAGCAGGTTTCTGCCAGCAAACTAGAGCAACAGCTAGGCGAAGTAAAGCGCCAACTGGAAACAGCCTATCAACAGCGTACTCACTTTGCTGGGCTAGAATCTTTGCTCAATAAGCAAACTGCCTTGCAACAAGACACAGCAGAACTGCAAGCTAAGCTCCAATACCTTCAGACTCAACTCGTCAGTCAAGCGACGTTGCAACAACAAAAGACACAAATTGCCACTGAGATAGCTGCCCTAGGAAATCCTAGAGGTCGGAGTCAACTTCGCCAGCAAGAATTACAGCAACAAGCCCAATTGCAGATGCAATATAACCAAGCTCAGCAAGCTCAGATGGAAGTTGCTCAAGCAGTCACTCACCTAGAAGCTCAGTTGGCAGAATTTGCGGATTTGCCCGACCAGATAGAAACACAAAAAAACCAGAAAGCAAGACACCAAAACGCACGCGACCTGTATCTGCAAAACCAAAAAGATGCAGAGCAATTGCCGACTCTAGAAGCAAATTTTGAGGCCGCGATCGCCCAACTCAGCACCTTAACTACTAACCAAGCGATCGTGCAGGCCCAATTAGCGCAACTAGCAGAAACTTACGACCCGCAGCATCTGCAAGAAGTGGAAGCCACTTACAACGCGATTCGCAGCCAAAAAGACCAAATTGAGGGAGGGTTGCCCCAAAAGCAGAAATTCCTCTATCAAATTGAGCACCAACTAGCAGAGCTACAAGCGATCGCCGACCAACGCACAAAAGCTCAAGCTAATTTGCTAGAACGGCAACGAGTGCAGCAGTTTATCAGTGATGCCCGCCAAGTCTACAACCAAGCAGGCCCACGCATTACCAAGTTCTACATTGAGGAAATTTCTCGCGAAGCTGACAAACTCTTCCGCGAACTAATCAACCGCCAAAATGTGGCCCTGGAGTGGACGGGTGATTACGAAATCCGCATTCAAGAAGGCGGTTACTGGCGCACGTTCAGGAGTCTGTCAGGGGGTGAGCAAATGTGTGCGGCTCTGGCAGTGCGTCTAGCTCTACTCAAAGTTTTGGCAGATATTGATGTTGCCTTCTTTGATGAACCCACTACCAATATGGATCGGGCACGGCGAGAACAGTTAGCTGAAGCGATCGCCAACATCAAATCCTTCCGGCAACTTTTCATCATCAGCCACGATGACACCTTCGAAAACGTCACCGAAAACTTAATCCGCGTCGAACGAGAAGCCCTCTAAGTTGTAGGGTCTTTCAGCAGTTGTTGGGCGAGTTCGTAGAGTTCAGCTTCGGGGCGGTTGTCGAGCACTAAGTCCTTCAGTTCTACTAAGCCTTTCGCAATCGCTCCTGCTTGATCTTGATAGGCATTATTGGCAGCTAACAAATCGGTATAGGCTTGTAGCTCGATTGCGGTGCGGGGTGGTGGTTCCTCACCATTGCCAATCATTGGTGTTTCGTATTCGGTGCCGATCGCGTCGTATTTTAGCAAAAAGATCAGCGCTTCACTGAGTTGATGCAGCTCGTCTCGTAAATCGCGCACATTGAGATCCAAGCGGTTGAAGCCGACCTGACCGTGAATTCGTAGCTCTACAATGGCGTCTGGGGTTTTGCCAGATTTCGCTGCGGATTGGATGTAGGCGATCGCTGCTTGTTCCAGTTCTGCTTGCGTTTGCTGCTTATTTGCCTCCAGATTGAGACGGATCATCCGGCGCTGATAATAATCTTGCTTTAGCTCAGCTCGGATTCCCGTCCCGTTGATCTCGACTAGATAGGCACCACGAGGGGTTTGCTGGAGATTTTCAGCGATGCTATTGGCTTCAATCGAGCCAGGGTTAAAAATCCAGCCTTCTAGTTCGTAGTTCTTGTGGATATGACCTAAAGCTAGATACTCCACTCCTGCTTCCCGCAAAGGATTTACAGCTTCTAGCCTCAGCGCCCCAGTATAACGAGCAATCTGGCCATCCATGCCGTGATGAAACATCATGACGGTGTGTGGTGGTCCTGGTGGCAGTTGCTGAATACTATGGGCCAACTTCTCAATCATTTGGGGAGCGGACGCGCCATACCAACGGGAGCCTAAGACCCGCACCCCACAGGGTAAGTCGATATAGCCACCTGCTTTGGCTTCTGGTGTCCAAGGATCAAAGAGGCTAGCTCCATCTTCCGTGTCTTCTTTAGGCTCTAGCAGAATCACATATTCCCAGTCAGCCATGTAGCGCAGCCAACTGGTTTTGGTGGCGTAGGGGCGGTTGTCATGGTTGCCCTCAATTGCCAATACTGGAATACCGGCTTCTCGCAGCATCTCAAAGCAAACCTGGGCCTGGTTCAGCACTGCGGGCAACACTTGCCGATGCTCAAACAAGTCACCCGCAATTAAGACAAAGTCAACTTGCTCATCAATGGCGTAACGCTCCAGTACATCCCGAAAAGCTAAGAAGAAATCCTTGGTGCGCTGGGGAGTGTCGTAGCGATCGAGCCCTAAGTGCACATCAGCAACGTGGAGAAAGCGAGGCATAACCAGATTGATAGCGTGGCTTTCCCCAGTCTACCGAGCCTTAGCTGAGCTAGCGAGCAAATGTTCTATTTAGCTTGATTTTTTTGGGAGTTGGTCTGACACATACCCAAGATGCGCTGGTCGTTGGCGCTGACCTTAGCTAGGCGCTGGAAGCCTTGCAAGCCAATTTCGGCCACAGCAGGCTTATTGCTATTCGAGGCGATGGTGCTGTTTTGCTCCAAGGCGATCGCGAAGGGATGTGTGGTTTTCTCGTAGGTATCAACCACGTTCAACGCTAATTTGCCTGGCTCAAAACTGCCAGAGAAACAATCGAAGGACGATCGTGGCATGTAGAATGCGCCAACGACTTTGCCTTTAGTTACCTGAAACACCATGTAAGCACTACCAACTTGCTCTGGCTCGGCTGCCTCACCATATAGATAGGTACCGTCAGCCAGAGGACTATTCTTGCTATTCGCAGAGCTTTTAACAGAATTTTTGCTAGGAGCTGCTTGCTTGGCGATCGCCTTGGCGGTTGGTGCTGGCGTTAAGGGTTGCCGCTCCAGCTGGCGTACCGACACAACCGCAGAGGTAGACTCAGCTGCGTTCACAGCTTGTAGCGCAACACCAGAGAGACTCGTTAGCAGCAAAATGCCCAAAGCTGGCTGGGTAATGCGTTGCAGAGTACGCCACGGCGAGAGAGAACGGATGCATGGATTGGTCACCGTAGTTTCCTCCATCAAGACTCAACGACAAACCTCAACACTCACACCGTAACCCAGAATACCTGTACAACTGTTCAATCAAATGAGAGAGTTAGTTGCTATCTAGAGGTAGGTTTCCGGGAGTTGTGAGGACACACCCAAAAGGGTGTTGCTAAGGTTACTGTTCAGTTCTACAAGAGTTTAGTTCCCGATTCCTGACCACAAGTTCAATATCTTGTTCAGAACTTTAAATAGATAAAAATAAGTAGATAAAAAACAGGGACACGCTTGAGCATCCCTGTTTAAAGTGGTTAGCTGGCCAAGTACTCACGTACGCTCTCCTGACGACGGCGCAAGTGATTGAGGGCTTGGTGCTCTAGTTGGCGCACACGCTCACGACTAATATTGAGGCGTTCACCGACTTTGGCTAGAGACAACTCTTTGCCATCATTCAGGCCGAAGCGGAGGGTCAAAACTTCTCGCTGTTGCGGGGTGAGTTCTGCCAACAAGTCTTGCAAGTCTTGGCGGAGCAACTCCTGAGTCATATTGTGCTCAGGCGAAGGCCCTTCGTCTTCCAAGAGGTCTTGCAGTTCGGTGTCTTGGTTGTCACCGACACGAAGATCTAAAGAAACGGGTTGACGAGACATCGTCAGGTATTCCCGAATTTGCGCAGGCTCTAGTTCTAGAGCTTCTCCAATCTCAGCAGGGCTAGCAGCCCGACCTAATTTCTGGGCTAGCTCACGCTGCACCTTCTTGATCTTATTCAGCTTCTCGGTGATGTGGATGGGCAAACGGATAGTCCGAGCTTGCTGAGCGATCGCGCGAGTAATGGCTTGGCGAATCCACCAGTAGGCGTAGGTCGAGAACTTATAACCACGAGTCGGGTCAAACTTCTCTACACCGCGCTCCAGTCCTAGGGTGCCTTCTTGGATCAAGTCCAGGAACTCCAGGTTGCGCTTCTGGTATTTCTTCGCGATCGCCACGACCAAGCGCAGGTTCGCTTCAATCATCTTTTGCTTGGCTCGGTGGCCCTGACGCAGAGTTTTTGTCAACTCTTCTTCGCTGAGCTTAGCTTGCGCTGCCCACTCCGCTTGAGTTGGCTCATGACGCAACTTTTTCGCCAGCTTTTCCTTGGCTTCTAATAGAGACATCATCTGCTGGACCTGCTTCCCAAACACAATTTCTTGTTCATGGGTTAGCAGAGGCACTCGTCCAATTTCATGGAGGTAGGTGCGTACCATGTCAACGGTGAACATGGGATTAGCAGTCTTTGTTTTAGAATTGGCAGTAGGCATGGATCTGTGATGAACTCAGTAAAAGTAGATTAAAGAGAAGTGGGGGCGAAATAGAGAGCGATTGAAAGCTTGAAGTGGGAACGGGCAGCCAACCAGACACAATAAGCAAGCTCTTCCCTAACCAACCTCAAATCGCCTAGGTCAGAGAAGTCCAAATGCAGAGGATAAAGCTAACCTCTGTCTACAGGTGATGAATTAGCTTAAAACTTCGTGCCCGTAACTTTCAGGATGCAGGTGGACCCGATTCCATATTATTTGACCTAAGTAGTGGCAAGAAACTCTAAAAGGTCGTACTCAGTATGAGTTTACTTTACTCGATTGTGCTATAAGTTTAGACTCCAGGAAAGCAAAAAAGATTCATCCTAGAGTATGATCCCGTTAGGCAAAACCGAAGAATCTACTGGAAAATTTTCTATTCTAGCTCTAACTTTAGCGAAGTGACATTTCTGTAGCTGTGCTCTAAGCAGTTCTTCTACTATAATGGCGCAGTTTTCCCTGACCGAAGGGCCATTTAGCATAGGGAAAACCGAACTGATTCAGAGGCTTTTTAGGGAGAAAGCCTCATTGATTAATGCAAAGACGTAGCCTCTATCCGGGTCTTTTGCCCATTGGTCTCGAAAAATCTCACAGGACTAGAAACCTAAGTCCGCTTTAGCAGACTCTGCGGCTTTGAAGACTGCCGCTGTAGGCATCTCTTCCCAGGGTACATCCCCAATCTCGGCATAAAAGGTTTCGTCGTAAGGGCGAGTGCGAATGACCACAGGCATCGGCACTGCATGGCCTAGAATTAGAGCTTGCTGTTTTGAGTCTAGCTTAGATAATACGGAACGGAGGCTTTGCGCCCCCGACACTCCGGTAAAGATGGCATCAATATCCTTCTCGTCGTTGAGGAGCGCGGTGATGCGGGTGCCAATCTGAGACATGACTTCGTTGTCGATCCCTGAAGGTCGTTGGTCTACTACCAATAAGGTGACGAAGTATTTCCGCATCTCACGGGCAATCGTGCCGAAGATGGTTTGGCTGACGGTGCTAGGGTCGAGAAAGCGGTGGGCTTCTTCAATTGTGATGACGAGTTGCTGGGGACGATCGCTGGGGTTCTTGCTTTGTAAAAACTTCTCGGCTTTTTGCACATAAGCAGCGTGAATCCGACGCGCAATCACATTCGTCGCCAACATATAAGAGAGCATGTTGGACTGCGAGCCAAACTCAATCACCACGTGCTTGCCCGCATCAATGGAATCGAGAATTTGACCCACGTAGTTGTGAGGGCAAGTATTACGAATATATTTCAGTTCTTCTAGGCGGTTGAGTTTGCGCTGCAATGCCATGATGGAAGACTTGCTGCCCATCTTGGTTTCGCAAAACTCCTGAATTTCCATGTTGCTCATAGAGAGCAGGCGAGTAATCCAAGATTTGCCAAACTCATTGCGGAGAATAATGGCGTTTTCTAGGCTGGCTTCAGATAGGTTGAGTTCTCCGCGTACCAGCATTAGGTCTTCCACATCAATCTGGTCAAAGCTGATAAAGAGATCTTGAGCGTCTCGGACTCCGCGGCGCTTAGTGGATTCGGTGTCGAGGGTGTAGATCTGCACCTGACCGGGAAAGAGTTGCCTGAGCCCCTTCACTGTGCTGAACTGCTTGCCTTCGCGGACGGCTTCCCAGCCATACTCCGAGTGCATATCAAAAATCAGGTTGACTCCCGCTTGTTTGCGGATAATTCCTGACAGCAACAACCGAGTTAGGAAAGACTTCCCGGTCCCTGATTTTCCAAATACTCCATTACTACGTTCGACGAAGCGATCTAAATCGACGCAGATAGGCACGTCCATATCAATCGGTTGCCCGATCGCAAAGTTGCGACGATGGGGGTCATCTTCCCAACCAAAAACGGCTCGGAAATCCCGCTCGCTGGCTTCATGCACCTGGCTAAAGTGGCTAGGGATGGTCTTAACGGGCATTAACTCGATCGTGCTGCTGCTTTGAGGTGTGAGGGAAGCGAGCAGTGGCAAGCTGGCTGTAGAGTCACTTTTATCTTCAGCGGCACGGGCATTTTTGCCACCTTTGGTTTTCTTGGCCTTACTGTTGGCCGAGTAACTAATAGGCTCTTCTGGTTCGGGTGTAAACATCAACATTGGAGTTAAGTCGATGGTGCCGAACGTGCCCGTTCCTGCAAGAACTTCTTGGAGAAACGTATTACCTGGATCAGGAGGATTAGCGAAAATCCGGGTGCTGGCGGTTCCTAAGGTTACGTCGGTCAACATGCAGAAGAACCGCGATCGCGCTCCTTGAACAACCAAGAATTTGCCCACTCGCATGTCTTCTACAGAGACATCTGGGTGTAAGCGAACTTCGAGTCCTTGGCTAAGGGAGCCTTGAATGACTGAACCTAAGGGTTTATCTAAATCCATTTATAAACTCGCTAGTCTCCCTTGCTCACACCTGGACGGGTTAATGGAGGCAGATGATTTTAGACCAATAATTCCTCAACCTTTTGAATTATCTTAGGTCTAATTCATTCAAGTAATACTAATTCTAGTTATTTTAGGGCTTAAAAGTTATATAGCAATGCTTCTGGTTCTAATACTTAAATGTTTTTATAGGGAAGATTTGTCAGTTAAGCGATCGCTGCACTTAATCTTGCGTTGCTCCTCAGAAAATCTCTTTTCAGAAAAATTTTGATTGGCATTGGTTTCATCCATGAAAAAAGGTGAAGGATCTCTAACGAAACCCTTCACCTTTACTAAAACCAAAAGATTATATAGCCATCCTAAATGGATTAGCGAGGCACGCTCTGGAGGGATGTGCCTCGCTAATCCACCAATCTCATAAACTACTTAGGACTTCATTAGCTGAGCTACGGTTGAGCGGGAGCGGTCTCTCCTGTAGAAGTGGCATCTCCTGTAGGAGCAGCACTATCAGCGGGAGTGGTTTCCGCAGCAGGAGCTTGTGGTGCCGCAGGGCTCGGAATGCTGACGTTCACATCCGGAGCTGGGGGCGCTTCTACTTTAGGCAATGTGATATTAACGTCTGGTGGTTTCACATCTGGAGCTTGAGGCTGAGGAACTGGAATTTCTTGGGTGCGCTCAATAATAGTTTGGTTGCCCGCAGGAGCTGAGTTGTCTGCTCCGCGGTTAAATAGGAAGAAAGCACCGAGTCCCAAGCCAAGCAGGGAGGTTAAGAGGATTCCTGTCATCAAACCGCTAGCAGCACTATTATTCTCACGAGCGATTTGATTTTCTCGGCGTAATTCTTGGTTGTAAATTTCCCTATCTCGATCGCGCAAGTTTGTCATGGTTTTTTGCAGAACTCGGTATTAGTAAAAAAATCAGGTAACAAAACTGAAGTTTTAACATTCCGAGATTAACGACTGGATTGGCGCAGATCGCTCTGTCTGAAGGCTAAGTCTATCTATTTCAGAAGGGTGATTGTACGGGGTTGCTTGGTGTAAAAACGATTTTTAAGTTTGGGCGGAGTTTGTCTACTGGTGGAATTAAGAGCTTGGGGGCACCCGCCCCAAACCTCCGCTGAAGGACGGCTGCGTCCTCCAGACCTCCTCCAGAGGGGTTTGGGGTGCTGAGTTTTTCTCTACGTGTAAGAGGGTGGGGGCTACTCGATGTCAATCGAGGTGGGTCTGGTGCTACTGGAGGGGCTGGTAGCGGGAGTGAAGGATTTGCGGTATTCAGTGTAAAGGCGATCGCGCCAGTTAAAGAAAGGCTCGAAGGTGCCGATATCTGCAACTCCAGGGACTCCTTTGCCTTTGAGTCCTTCAGGGATGTCGAGGTAAGGGCCAGAGGGGAATTTGATGTACATGCTCAGCCCTGCTACAGCAAAATCAGCTAGGGTAGGCTGATCGGAAATTAGATACGGGTGATCGAGCAGGATAAAGGTTAGGGCTTCTAGGTTTTGTCTGAGTGAGGCTTTGGCGCTATGCAAAGCATCGGGTCCCATGCCAACTCCAAAGCTCAGCACGTCTAACACTTCGCTAGGAACTGAGCCGATCAAGTTTTTCAATAAGGCAGGCGTAGAAGTGGGTAGAGCAGCAGTGCGAAAGTCGGGACTTTGGCTAAAGGCGGCGAGCATGGCTTTGCGGGCGTTCAGACCTAAGACTTCGTCGGCCCAATCTTCGAGCATGAAGCACAGCCCTTTTTGTTTGGGGTCTGTGGGGATAACGGGGCGATCGGGATATTGGCGATCGAGATATTTACCGATCGCCGTTGAATCTGCAATCACTTCGTTGCCATCTTTTAGAACCGGGACTTGGCGTTGCCCGGACATTCGGTAGAGGTCTAACTGCCCAATGCCAGGGGTGACTTCAATCTTGCGATAGGCCAATCCCTTGTAATCCAGGATTAGCCGCACCTTCTCGCAATAATGCGACATCTCAAATTGGTACAACTCCAGCATGATCATTCTCCTGTGCTGTTTACAGCGACGACCCATCCGCCTTCCAAGGTAGCAGGCTCCTTCAGAAAAGGCACTTCTGGCGAGGGTGAGGATTTCTGGTCTAGAAGTTTTACCTGGGAGTTCTACCTTTGGGCAGGTTGGTTTTGTGGTGTGTCTCGCCTAAGAGCGATCGCTCAGCAGCTCTTTGGTGGCTTCTCACCATCTATCTCTTACTCTTAGCTCGGGTTAGATCCCACTCGTGGCAGAGAATTAAAACCACTCAGACTTCTACACTCAAATTTGTATAGGAGCTGACATTTTTAGCCCAAGTTTTTGAAATCACTAATCTCTTTACGGGAACCCGAGGTATTTATGAGCGCTCAGAATTTTTTCTCATTTAAGAAAGTAGTTAGTCTAGCTGGTGTGGCTGGCGTCAGTGCTTTGTTGGGATTGCCCGCAGTAGCCCAAATGCAATCTAGCCCTGCTAACTCCAACAGCCCCACTCAGTGTGTACCCAGCACGGGCCAAGTTACTCCTAGCGATAGCCCCACGGGTGGAGCCACGATGGAGCAAATGCA
Source organism: Trichocoleus sp. FACHB-46 (assembly GCF_014695385.1). Taxonomy (NCBI): domain Bacteria; kingdom Bacillati; phylum Cyanobacteriota; class Cyanophyceae; order Leptolyngbyales; family Trichocoleusaceae; genus Trichocoleus; species Trichocoleus sp. FACHB-46. The sequence continues at coordinate 157,494 of NZ_JACJOD010000008.1, forward strand.
AGCAAATGGCACTCAATCGATGGATCAGTCCAACATCAACATGAGCTCACCTTACAGTGGGTCTGAGCAAGCTAACTCCAGCTACCTGGGTTCGCAGAATCTGCAAGCAAATCAGTCAAACATGAGTGGTAACTCCTCTGCTGCAGGCATGTCTTATAGAAGCGCTGAGGTGGCTCCAACCTATGGCCCCGCAGGTGGATACACAATGGAGCGTTTGCGGGAATTAGATGGCGAGCGTGTTGCTAGCGCTGACATGCGTAATACAACTCAGTCCTTCAACTCGTCTTACCAATCTAACTATCAAGCTAACCGCTTTACTCCTAGTGCAGGTGCGACGGCAGGCCCTGCAGGTGGTTATACAGCAAACAGCTTGAATAACAACAACATGCCGATGAATAACAGTATGGCAATGAACCAATCTGGTGAGAACCAGTACAGTGGCAGCAATACCATGCGTCCCATGCCTGGTTCCATGAGTTCCGATCGCAACCGTCCTGCTGGCGAGATGACCGCAGAAGTTAGCCAGAGCCTCGACAACCAGAGCAACTCTATCTATCGAGTTGGCCCCAGCAGTTCTAGCTCCAGCAGCCAGTACAACAGCGGTAGCGCCATCGGCGGCTGCTAAATTCGACCTTTGAGCGGGTTAAGTTCTTGGTGCAGCTACAGTTCGAGCAGTGACTCTAGCCAGTAGCTTTACCTAGCCCCTGAAACGCTCAATCACAAACACCAGCGCCAGAGTTTACAGGAGGCTGATTCCTAAGCTCTGGCGCTGTGCTATTTGGGGCAAATGCCGCAATTGCTACGAGGCATTACCAGAGATCCGTTGCGACTTTGTCTCCGTCCTATAATGATGCTGATATTGCGCGACTCCCATCTAGGTTATGGAAAGCACTGAAACGACTGGCGGTCTTACTCGCAGGCAACACCTCTGGATTGCAGCTAGTATCTGGACTTTGGTAGGGATTGGTCTGTTTACGATGGGTTTGGTGTTCTGGTTTCATCTACCTTATCTGGGCTTTCTGGATACCAAGCATTTAGGCTGGGGAGCGGCTGCGTTGAGTATCGGTTTGTTGAAAGGAAAAATTATTCTCGATCGAACTGCAAATCGGGTGATCGATCGCGTGGATACGTTACAGGAGCCGAACCCCTTTAAAAGCATCTTCCAGATGTTTGGCGCTAAGACGATCGCGCTGATTCTGGCCATGATGGGAATTGGGGTAGGCTTACGCCTGGCGGGAGTCAGTTTTGAAATTCGGGGTCTGATTTACATTGCTGTCGGTGCTGCTCTGATGTGGAGCTGTCGTCGCTATTGGGTCGCTTCGGGTCAGGATGCAGCCATTAGTGGAGCGAAGGAATCCTAAGTGGCAAACTTGCAATCAATCGCTGGATTTCCGGTCGAATCTGTTTTAGCGATCGCCCGCTCTATTGGCTGGGGCGCTGCTGAGATCTTGCAATCCTATTACCACCCCCATCCAGTTGCAGGGGAGTCAGCTCTAGACTTAAATATCCAAGACCAGGGGGATGGACCTGTCACCGCTGCGGATGTCGCCACCAACCACTACATTCTGAATAATCTCCACGCTGCGTTTGGCACGGTGGAGTTTGGCTACCTGACGGAGGAAACCTTCAAAGCGCAGAATCCCTCCGAGCGGTTGCAGCATACCTGGGTCTGGATTGTAGACCCGCTGGATGGCACGAAAGATTTTATCAAGCGCACCGGAGAATACGCGGTTCACATTGCTTTAGCTCATGCAGGACGACCCGTATTAGCAGTGGTAGTTTGTCCAGAACTCGGCAAACTTTACTACGCAACTTTGGGTGATGGCACGTTTGTAGAGACACGCGACAGTGCTGTAACTCAATTACGAGTGGCTGATCGCGATCGCATCGAAGATCTGTCAGTCGTTGTCAGCGGGAGCCATCGCGGGGAAAGGCTAGTCCAGCTTTTGAGCCAACTGCCTTGCCAAAATCAACGGGCGATCGGCAGTGTTGGTTGCAAAATTGCCGCGATCGTGGAGCAACAGGCAGATTTATATATCTCCTTGTCAGGAAAATCAGCGCCGAAGGATTGGGATCTAGCAGCTCCAGAACTGATTTTGACCGAGGCAGGTGGCAAAGTGACCCGCTTTGATGGCAGTTTGTTGCAGTATAACCAGGCAGATGTCAGCCAGTGGGGTGGTATCCTCGCCAGCAATGGTACTTGCCACACTCAAATTTGCGCTCAAGCCGAAACCCTACTCGCCGTGATCGACACTTCTAGTTAACGATTGGAGCTATTGAGCTTCACCAATTAAGGTAAAGGCTGCCCAATCTTTCGGGTCAGGATGTTGTTTCATCGTGGCTAACATGGCTTGGCGAAGAGCTTGGGCTTTATCTGGTTGCTGTTGCAGTGTCTGGTAGAACTGCGTCATCAGAGTTGCTGTAGGCGCATCAGGTACTTGCCAGAGGGAGACCATGACGCTGGGGGCACCAGCGGCAATAAAGGAGCGCGAGAGACCTACCACACCATCTCCAGTAATGCGACCACGCCCAGTATCGCAAGCACTGAGAACCACTAAATCAGTGTTGAGCTTCAGGTCAAGAATTTCGCTAGCTGTCAGGAGGCCGTTATCTCGACCAGAAGGAGCTAAGGCGATCGCCCCTGGTACTCCCAAACCTTTGAAGTCATCCAATAGCCCGTGGGTAGCTAAATGGACAAGTCGTGTTTGGGTCATCTGCTGCAAGATAGTAGTTTTAGTCGCTTGGCTACCAGTTAAAGCTTGGGTTTTTAGCAGGGCCGCGATCGCCTTAGCTTCTTGCTCCGCACCAGGGAGGCTGGGGAGTGGTTGAGGGGTGGCACCGAGAGGTAGGCTGACTTTGGGCATGGTGGGGTTGCCCACTACAAGCAAATTTTTGGCTTTGCCTGATTGCTGTTGGCGTTTCTGACGCGTCAGGTCTAGGACTTGAATCGAAGGCGCGGTGAGAACAGTGTGTTGCTCGATCAAGTAGCGACCATTGCTGGCTTGCAAGGCAGGAAAAGGGACCAAAAACAGGGCTTCTTGGGGTAGAAAGGTAACGTGGGCGTTAGGGTCAGTAGGCAGGAGATCTGCGATCGGCTGAATCAGTAATTGGTGGAGTTGTTGCAGTGGTTGGTTGGTTTGGTTGTTTACCTTGGCGATCGCTCTCGCCACCGTCGTCGTGTCTTCTTGGAACGTCAATCCTCGACCCTTGATGCCGATCGCTTCTCTTGCCTGCGTGACTAAACTTTCCAAGACGGAAGCAGTATCCGCTGCATTAATTCCTGATTGAGGCAAACCTTTTAACTCGACTTGGCGAAAACTGATATTTCCTGTGGGCTGAATCACCCAAATGAATAGCTGTGGAGCTTGCGAAGGAGCGATATCCTGCACGATCGCATATTCTACCAGCGTTGAATTTTGAGTTTTAGCAATCTGCTTGATTTGGGCCAGAGTTGGAGGATTGAGAGCAGGAGCTGTGGTTGAGTTGGTGCTGAGGCGTTGAGCGAGCAACTCAACAAAGGCACGGGCACGACTGCGTTCAGCAATTTCTAAAGCGGGATTGGTCTGCTTATGGGCAATCAGCGTTTGCTGCAACGTGCCATAGGTTTTCTGTTGTGTCTCAAAGATAGAGACTTTCTCCGCATCCGTCAGCCCTGGGCGCAAAGATTCCAAAATTGCGATCGCCTGTCGTAGCGTTTTCTCCGCCTCCGATTGTTGCCCGGAACGATGCAAAATCCGACCAATACTGCTCAGCGTCACCCCCTCATTGACGCGATCGCCCACCTCCCGATGCACCGTGAGCGCTTGCTGATAGAACTTCAAAGCTTGGGCATTCTGTCCCTGTTGCTCATAGGAGTGGCCCAAGTTGCTCAGCGCCACCCCTTCCCCCGTGCGATCGCCTACCTGCTTGTAGAGTTGCAACGCCTGCTGGTAAAACTTCAGCGCTTGATCCGTTTGCTTCTGGTTGTCGTAGACCTGCCCCAAATTGTTTTGCGTGGTGGCTTCCCCAGCGCGATCGCTGAGTTCCTGGTAAATCGCTAACGCTTGTTGATGCAGCTTCAGTGCTTGGTCGTATTTGCCCACCCTGGCATAGACCCGCCCAATATTGTTCAGTGTCGCGGCTTGACCTACCTTGGTAATCGATTCCTGATTCAAGGCATTGCCAATATCCCGCCGCATCGCCAAGCCCGACTGCTGAAACTCCAACGGTTGGGAATATTGCCCCACAATCTCGTATAGCAACCCCAACTCAGTAAACGCCGTGGCTGCATCCGGGCGATCGCTAAACTTGTTAAAAATCGCCAGAGCTTGCTGAGTCGAATCCAGCGCTTCCTTGTACTGCCCAATGCTGAAAAACAGCCCACCCATATTATTGAGAATCGTTGCCTTCGTGCCTTGATAAGCGGGCAGTGAATCAAAAATGGCTAAGGCTTGGCGATAACTTTCCAGCGCCTTGGCGTACTGCCCCAGATTCACATACACCACGCCCACATTACCCAGCGTCGTGGCTTCGCCCTCGCGATCGCGCCCCTCCCGCTGAAGTTTGAGCACCTGCTGATACGCTTCCAACGCTTGCGGATATTGCCCCAACCGGAAGTAAACACTAGCAACCTCATTCAGCCGTAGCTTCTCACTGTTGCGATCGCCCAACTGCCGAATGATCCCTAATGCCTTCTGGTAAAACTCCAGCGCCTTGGTGTATTGTCCTTGCTCCCCATAAGCCACCCCCATATCAGCCAGCGTTGCCCATTCCCCCTCGCGATCGCCAATCTTCTGCCGCAACTTCAGCGCCTGCTGATAGAACTCCAACGCCTTCGGGTACTGCCCCAAACTGTAGTGGTAGACATTGGCAATGTGATTCAGACTTTGCGCCTCCCCCGCCTTAGCCCCCGTCGCCTTAAAAATCGCGATCGCCTTTTGCAACGTTGCTAACGCCTCTCGCGGCTGCCCCTGGCGAAACTGGTCATACCCTTGCTGATTCAGATAAACCGCCTCAGTAATCTGCGCCTGCTCTGTCTCCGACTGCGCCAACACCACCGAAGCCCCTAAAGGATTGAAGTGATCCAACGGTGTGCCACCTGCCAGTAATAAAGCAGCAACTACAAAGCTCAGCGATCGGCGGTGATAGGACATGGTGAGAATTTCAGATAGTGAGTAGAGTCAGCCCTCTCCCCCAGCCCCTCTTCCAATACTGAGCGAGGGGAGCAAGATGAAAGGAAAGCAAGATGAAAACTGGGAGAAACAAGCACTTTTGGAGGGGGTCTGGGGGACGCAACCGTCCCTCAGCGGGAGTTTGGGGGAAGCGCCCCCAATGGCTCGGTTCTCAAAGCCTAAACCAAGCTAGAAATAACGAAGAACACCCCAAAAAACTTCACCTCGATCCTGCCCTACTCCGTAGAACTTCAACCCATAAGTAACAAATTTGTCACTCCGCCTCACCAATCAAAGTAAACGCCGCCCAATCTCTAGGATCTGGGTGCTGCTTCAACATCGCCAACATTGCCTGCCGTAGCGCTTGCGCCTTATCCGGTTGCCGTTGCAGATTTTGGTAAAACTCAGTCATCAGAGCTGCCGTTGGGTGATCGGGCACCTGCCACAGCGACACCACCACACTTGGGGCACCCGCTGAAATCAGCGATCGCGATAGCCCTACTACCCCATCGCCCGTAATCTTGCCGCGTCCTGTGCCACAAGCACTCAGCACCACCAACTCAGCATTCAGCTTCAATCCGAGAATGTCATTCGCCGTCAGCAAACCATCATCCTGACCCGAAGGCGCTAAGGCGATCGCACCTGGAATGCCTAGCCCTCGGAAATCATCCAACAAACCATGAGTTGCTAGGTGAATAATCTGAGCATCACCCATCTTTGCCATCACCGTTGCTTTCGTTGCCGCGCTGCCCGTAATCGCCTCTGTGTTGAGGAGCGAGGCAATCATCTTGGCTTCCCGCTCAGCTCCAGGCAAGCTGTAAAGTGGTTGCGATCGCTCACCATTTTCGCTCGGCACGTTAGGCATCGTGGGGTTGCCCACAATTAGAGACTTCTGGGGCGATCGCGGTAGTGTTGTGGCGGCAATCTGCGTAGGCTGAGACTGCTGCGCTATGCCTTGGCGTTGCCTTTGTTGGTAGGTGAGTGCCAAAACCTCGATTGCTGGGGCCGTCAGCATCGTATGTTTTTCGATCAGATACTTTCCGGCGGCATCTTGCAAAGCGGGGAAAGGAGCCAAAAAGAGAGAACCTTGAGGAATGAAGACCACACGAGCAGTTGGGTCGCTTGGCAACAGATCCGCGATCGGCTGAATCAACAGTTGATGCAGTTGCTTCAGTTGTGACTGTTGCGTCTGGTAACGTTGGAGCCTCTCCAAGGCACTGGCGACAACCTGAGTGGTTTGGTTAAATGCCAGCCCCCGCCCTTCAATCCCAATCGAGGCTCTGGTACTAGCAACCAAATCATCTAAAGAGGTCTTTTGCTCCTGCCACAGCGGTTTGAGGTCTACTTGGCGGAATGCTACTTCTCCATTGGGCTGTACCACCCAGATATAGAGCGCTTTGTCCTGAATCTGCCGCTGCCCCTCGACCTGAAAGGCTTCTTGAATAATCGAATACTCAACCAAGGTGGCATTCTGAGCGCGGGCAATTTGTTGAATTTGGGCAATGCTGGGAGGTTCTAGATTAGCAGCGCCTGCCAAACTTTTGCTGCCCTGAGTGGGCAACTGCTTTGCCAACAATTCCACAAAAGCACGGGCTCGACCGCGTTCTGCCACTTCTAGCGCTGCCTGCGCCTTATTCTGGGCAATCAAGACTTCTTGAAGCGTGCTGTAAGTCGTTGCTTGAGTCTCAAAGATTGAGATCTTCGTCGCATCATCATTTTGATCAAGCTGTGCCCGTAGCGACTCCCAAACTTTGATCCCTGCAAAAAGCGCTTGCTCTGCTTCAGCCAATTTACCCAAACGTAACCAAGCATCTCCTAAATTATTCAAGGCATGGCCTTCACCAGGGCGGTCCTGCAATTGTTGCGCGAGCGCCAAACTTTGCTGTTGATAGTTAGCTGCTTGCTGGTAGTTTTCCAGGCCATAGTAAGCCAGCCCTAAGTTACCCAACGCTCGCCCTTCGGCTAGGCGATCGTTCAACTCACGCGCGATCGCTAATTGTTGCTCCAGATGCTTAATCGCTTTGGCGTGATCCCCTTTGGTGAAGTAAACCAAACCTAAATTGCCTAACGACTGCCCAATGCCTCGGCGGTCCTGAGCTTTCTCCGCGATCGCTAAACTTTCCTGTGGATATTCCAGTGCCTTAGCAAGATTGTCTTGAGCCAGATACGCGATCCCCAAGTTGCGTAGGGTCATGCCTTGCAATTCGGGAACTGGCAGCGTGCGGCTGATGGCTAAACTTTGCTCGTAGTACTGAATCGCCTTTGTGTAGTTACCCACAGCACTGTAAGCAGCTCCTAATCCACTTAACGCTTCCGCTTCGCCTGCTCGGTTTTGCAGTTGCTGAGCGAGCGCCAAACTCTGCTGGTAGCGCTGAATTGACTGGGCGTAGTTGCCTACGACAAAATGGATGCTGCCTAAGTTATGCAGGGTTTGTCGTTGCTGCTGCGGTTGGTTTTGCTGCTGAGCTAAAGCGAGTTGCTGCTGGTAGCACTGAATCACTCGCCCTTGGTCAGTAATGACTCGGTAAGTCGTTCCCTGATTTTCTACAATCTGTCCAACTCGCAAACAATCCTGGGTACTCGTTGCGATCGCAATTTGTTGCCCTTGAACAGTAGTTCCCAGAGTGGGATTGGAGCGAGGGCGATCGTTACTCAGAGCAATTTCTTGCCGCCGAATCGTGCCTGGTTTGGGTTGCGGTGCAGCTCCAAGCGTTGCGCTGGGAACTTCCGGGGGAGGTGAAGGTGGTACTCCTGTAGTGGCTCCAATGCCTGTTTCAGGCTGAGGCGAGGGCGGAATTCCACTTGATGGTTCAGGTAAAGGATCGGGAGAAACCCCTAATGCTGGTGTACCTATACCTTCAGGTGAGCCTGGTTCAGGATTAATCGGAATATCAGGGGGTACTGGCCCAGCTTGTTGAGTGGGTTTCTCGGAGGGGATAAGTGGAAGGTCCCCTGGAACTTCTGGAATAGCTGGTAGGCTAGCTCCTGGGTCTTCTGGAATGGGTGGCAGGTCAACTTCTGGGATGGATGGGGGGAATGTAATGCCCATCTCTTTATCAATCGGAAAGGGAATGTCTATATCTGGAAGAGGGTTAGGAGAAATTTTGCCACCAGTTCCAGGGTTGCTGACTCTATCACCAGGGTCAATGAGAACTTCGATGTTGCCTCTAATGTAGAAGGTGCTGCCAGTGGGGCTAGTAACGAGATAGGTATTGCCATCAGGCTGAATGCTTAAAGGATTGCCGATACTGTCGTGCACACCTTTGTCAGGTAGCGGGAGAGGTGTATTGCCCAGCGTGACTTTGCCAGCAGCCACAAGCGTGGCACTCCGAGCCGTAGCATTTTGCACCACTACATCTCCTGGCAAAACGGTGAGGCCAGAGCCAGATAAAACTAGCTGCCCGTCTCGGTTGGTGGTGATATTCGTAGCATTTTTGCCGAGACCGCCTGTAAGGAGATCGGGGAGATCCACAATCGGGAAGTCCCAGGGGTTGGGTTGATAGGTGTCAGGAGCGATCGCCTGAATATCTAGAGTCAGCAAACTTTCGGCTTGGCTCAGCCGTACCAAACTGTTACCTGGAACCGCCGCGACGGTGATGTGTCCTTCGGGAGCGGTGAGTTGACCTGTGCTAATCACAGTGCCACCGAGCAACGTTAAATTCTGTCCAGCGGCAACTTCTAGATTCCCGGTATTGATGATCCCGGCGGGTTGGCTCATGCTGAAGGCGAATAAATCTGGTGTGCCGACTAAGCCTTCATAGCTGTTAGGGCCAGAAGCGTTCAGCCACTCTTTACCAAAGCCAATTCCGTTGGCAGTGGTAGCGGTGAAAGAGCCAGGAATGTTGAGACTGGCATTGGCACCAAAGACGATCCCCGCAGGATTGATGAGAAATAAATTGGGACTGCCACCTGTAACTTGAATTAAGCCATCGATCGCCGACAAGTTGCCGCCTACCACCCGTGCCAAAATGTTTTGCGTGGCGGGATCAGCGAGGAAATTGGCCGTGTAGCCTGTTTCGAGAATGAACTGAGTAAAGCTGTGAAACAGGTTCGCTCCGTCTTGCGATCGCTGGCCCCCTGTAATATCAAAGCGGCTACCGTCCGGGGTGACGAGCGTCCCTGTATCATCTGGGGCAGGAAGGATTGGTAAGGCTTTGCCGTCTGGAATCCCACCAGCATGGCTAGATTGGGGCGGAAAAACTGCGGCCAAAACTAATGCGACTAGCAACAAGCTCACCCCGAGGTGGGGCGATCGTAAACGATTTTTCAAGGTCATGGGCTGAGGAAAGGCGGCTGATGAATGGGATCGCTGAACACGTATCTAACTGCATTCGCTCAACCCAGGCTGCAGGTTGTGGGCAAAACGCAGTCATTCAAGAGCAGTCGCTAGAACGCTGTACAAAGCAGAACCGAAGAACTGGTAAAACCTTAACTGATCTACTACACCCAGATGGAAGCGGAAGATACCCCAAATATAGACAGCCTAATTGGGGAATCAAAACCCTACTCCTAAAGTATTAGGGTCTGTTTCGGGCAAATTCCGCTTCGCCTATTAGGGTGAACGCTGCTAGATCTCAGCCCTCTTCATCGCATGTCCAATCGCTTTTCAAGTCGTAATTATGAAATGGTCAGAGCCTGTCGTTGCTCCTTAGAGGTGGGGGCGCTGAGAGTGACGTCACGGCCTGTTCGGAGATCCCAAAGTTTGATGATGTCGCCCCAGCCGCCACTGACTAATGCTTGACCATTGGAGCTGAGGGCGATCGCCTCGATACTACTGGATTGACGAGGCAGAGTTTGGGTGAGTTGTCCGGTTGTTAACTGCCACAACTTAATCGTGTTATCGCTGCTGCCACTGATCAGCGTTTGGCCATTGCGGCTCAGCGTCAAAGCGCTAATGGCGGCTTGATGACCCATTAAAGTTTGTCTTACTTGACCTGCTGATAAATCCCAGACTTTGATGGTGCGATCGCCATTGCCACTGATTAAGGTTTGACCATCGGCGCTAATGGCTAAGGCATTAATGCCAAAAGCGTTATCTGAAAAAGTCCGCAGCACTTCGCCGTTACTCAGTTGCCACAGCTTGATTACATTCCAACTGCTGCTGGCTAAAGTTTGTCCGTCAGCACTAATCGCTAAGGCGTAAATTGAGTCCTGGTGTCCAGTCAAAGTTCGCTCCAACTTGAACTTCTGCCCGACAGCCGCTAAGCGCCAGACCCGAATCGTTTTGTCGCCACCGCCGCTGAACAAAGCTTGACCATTGGGACTGAAGGCGATCGCTTCTACCCAATCGGTATGCCCCGTGAGAGTTTGCAACAGTTGTCCAGTGGGTACGCTCCAAAGTTTGATGGTTTTGTCGTGACTGGTACTAGCGAGAATTTGACCATTGGGACTGAAGGCGATCGCTAAAATCGGTAACGGATGCCCTGCTAAGGTGCGGATTTCTGCTTGAGTTTGCGAGTTCCACAACTTGATTTGCTTGTCATGGCTTACCCCTGCCACTACTTTGCCATCGGAACTAATGGCTACGGCTGCATGACCTGAGAGAATCCGGGCGATCGCTTTGGGCAGTTGACTTTGAGGTTGGGCAATTGCAGATGGGGCAGCAAGTATGGGGTAGGCGAAGCAACAAGTGGCAGCGATCGCACTAAGACTCATGCTAGAAAGGCGAATCATGAGTGGGTTCAGCATGATTTATTCAGCCTCACCCATCAGCGTAAAAGCGGCCCAATCCAGCGGGTCAGGGTAGCTGGCTTTGGTTACTAGCATGGCTTGCCGTAACGCTTGGGCTTTATCAGGTTGGCGTTGCAGTTGCCGATAAAACTCGGTCATCAAGGCAGCAGTGGGTTCGTCAGGCACCTTCCACAGCGACACGATCACACTCGGTACGCCAGCAGAAATTAAGGAGCGGGACAACCCCACCACGCCATCGCCTGTAATTCTTCCCTGCCCAGTGTCGCAGGCACTTAAAACTACCAGTTCTGCATTGAGCTGCAAATTGAGAATTTCGCTGGCAGTGAGGAGGCCGTCATCTTGGCCAGAAGGCGCTAAGGCGATCGCTCCCGGTACACCTAAGCCTTTGAAATCATCTAACAAGCCGTGTGTCGCTAAGTGAACAATCTGAGCTTGCGGAAGTTGCTGCAAAATTTTGGCTTTGGTGGCTTGATCTCCGATGAGAGCTTGGGTGCGGAGAAGCGTGGCGATCGCTTTGGCTTCCTTTTCGGCTCCTGGTAGGCTGGCCAGTTGCTCGGCAGGTTCGCCCAACTTGGGACGAATGCTGGGCATAGTGGGATTGCCGACAATTAAGGATGAAGGAGAAGGGAGAAAGGATGAAAGTGGATCTGCTTTCTTATCCCTTGCCTCCTGTAATCGTTGGCGTTGTTGGTGGGTGAGGTCTAGGACTTGAATTGAGGGAGCGATCAAAACAGTATGTTTTTCGATCAGGTATTTGCCGTCGGCATCCTGTAGGGCGACAAAAGGGACGAGAAAGAGAAACTGCTGGGGAATGAAGGTGACGTGAGCATTAGGGTCTTTGGGCAGCAAATCGGCGATCGGGTCGATCAGCAGTTGATGCAGTTGTTGCAAGCGCTTGTTTTCAGCTTCAGCAGCATTGGCATCGGCAGTAGCACGGGCGATCGCCTCGGCATCTTCCTGAAACACTAATCCTCTGACCCCGATGGAACTGCGGCTGCGAGTGACTAACTCCTTGAGGGGTTGGGTGGTTGGAGTGGGAGTCACTCCCTTTTGCCACAGCGGTTTCAAGTCCACTCGGCGAAAGTCCACTTTGCCGTTGGGTTGAATCACCCAGATGAATAATTCTGACTCGCGCAGAGGTTCACCGTTGACATTCCGCTCATCGTCGTCGATGACGGAGTACTCGACCAGCGTAGTGTTGTGCTGCTTGGCGATCGCTCGAGTTTGAGCCAAATTAGGCGGCTGGATTTTGGCGACGGCGTCAGCTTGAGTGGGCAAGCGTTCGGCTAAAAGTTCCACAAACGCTCTGGCCCGACCGCGCTCAGCCGCTTCCAGAGCAGCTTCTGGTTTGTTTTGGGCAACTAAGGCCTTTTGTAAGAGGCGATAGGTGCTGGTTTGCTCTTCAAAAAGGGAAATTTTATTGCGGTCATCATCTCCTAGACTGGCTCGCAAAGATTCCCATGCTTGAGCGCTGGCGAGCAGACTGGTTTCTGCGGCGGTTAATTGCTTGGCAGCCAATTGAGCGCGACCGAGGTTGCCGAGGGCATAGCCTGCAACGCGTTGATTGCCAATTTTCTGCGCTAGAGCGGCGGCTTTAGCTTGGTAGCTAGCGGCTTGGGCGTAATCCTGGCGTGTGTAATGAGTCCGTCCCAGATTGATCAGCGTGGTCGCTTCTCCGGCGGGGTCCTTAGTCTTTTGGGCGATCGCTAGCGCTTGGTTGTAATAAGTTAAGGCGAGTTGGGGTTGTTTCAGGTCGTCATAGATCAAGCCAATGTTGTTGAGAACCGTGGATTCTCCTTCGGCGTCTTGGACTTGGCGGAGTAGCTTCAGGGATCGCTGGTAATAATCTAGGGCTGGCTCGTAATCGCGGCGGTCGTAATACACGCTGCCAATATTGGCTAAAGCATAAGCTTCGCGTCCGGGGTCATCGGCTTCTTTGAGGACCGCTAGCGCTTGCTGAAAAATTTCTAAGGCTTGGTCTAATTGGCCCACATAAGAATAGACGGTCCCCAGATTGGCCAAGGTGGTAGCGCGGTCAAAGCGATCGCTATCAGCTTTCAGGCTGGCGAGTGCTTGATTGAAGGCATCAAAGGCGGTTTGGTATTGGCCCAGTTTGGCGTACACCAAGCCCATGTTGTTGAGCGTGCGATTTTGGCGGGTGTGGTCTCCGGTGGATTTCGAGATCGCCAACGATTGGCGGTGATAGTTCAGCGCTTGGGCATAGTCGCCGAGCTTGCTGGATATACTGCCCATGTTGTTGAGCACCGTGCCCTCTCCAGCCCGGTTTTTGATCTCTTTCAAGAGAGGGAGTGCTTGGTTGAAGGCAGCTAAGGCGAGTTCAAGTTGGCCTGTGGAATTGTAGACCTGACCCATGCCCACAAGAATAGTCGCTTGGCTGTAGCGATCGCCTAATTGTTGCGCCAATGGCAATGCTTGTTTGTAAGCCTCTAGCGCGGGTTGCTTTTGGCCCAAGCTGTCGTGCGCGGCTCCCAAAGCTAGCAAAGCCAAGATTTCCTGCTGTCGTTCACCGTTCTTTTTGGCACTGGTTCTCGCTTGCTCAAACTTCGCGATCGCTTGCTGCACCGAAGCTCTAGAGCCTTGGCTCAGTAATGCCTGCCCTTCCTTCAGGGCTTGCATGGTGGGGTCTAGGGTATTGTTTGATGAGGGAAGTTGGGCCGCAATCACGGCTTGCTGTTGCTGATAAGTCTTGACCTGGTCAAAATCTCCTAACTCTTGCGAAGTTTTGATCAAGCTTTCCAATGCTTGCGCTTGCTTGGGCACATCTTTAAGCTTTTGGGCCAAGGCAAGGGCAGGTTCCTGGTAGCTCAGCGCTTGCTTGTTCTCGCCAACGGACGCATAAATGGTGCCGAGAGTATTCAGCATTTGCCATTCTTTCTCGGCATCGCCCCACTGTCGTGCTAGTTTCAGCCCTTGTTCGTAGTAGCTGGCAGCAGGGGGAATTTCTTGCTGGCTGTAGTGCAGCAAGCCCAGGCAGTAGAGAATTAGAAACTCACCTTCGCGATCGCCTAGACTCCGATAAATCTGGAGCGCCCGTTGCCAAGATGTTTCGGCAGCGGCAAACTCTCTGGCTTCAAGTTGAGCAAAGCCTTGCTTTTGCAGTTGATCCGCTTCGATTTTCTGAGCCGAATTTGGGGTTGCAGGTTTTTGTGTGGCGGTAGGTTGAGCGATCGCCTCAGGAATCGGCAAAATCATCCCAGCAGGCAAGACTAAAGCAAATAACAGCGCAGCAAAGAGTTTGGCAGAGAGCATAGCGATCGAGACAAGCGTCAGAAACTGTTAGTTAAGACCTAGAACTGCATTAACTACAGAGTACTGATGTTGAATTTCTGAAGCTATCTAGATGAATTTTTAGATAGCAAGTAAGTGAGTTGAAGGCAGCACTTAACGTTGACTGCGCTTATCGATCATGTCTGCTAACAGGGCAAACATGCCAATTTGGGTTGCTGCAATAAACAAAATCATCGTTCGCTCGGTGAGATCTTCTCGCACAAAGATGTCTTGAATTAAGGTAACTAAAAATCCTAGAAAGAAGATACTTGCAACAGGAAGAAAAATTCTTAGTGGAGCGAAATAAACTCCAGTTCTTAAGATTAATTGGAGAAATCTCAGGGTATCTCGAATCGGTTTAATTTTACTTTTGCCAACTCGATGGTAATAATCAATTGGTACATACTGAACTACATAGTTGTTTGTTAGCATGGCCAGCGTAATGGTAGTTGTAAAACTAAAAGTATTAGGTAAGATATTAAGAAAACGTTCTGCAATATCTTTGTGAAACACTCGCATTCCACTGTTGATATCAGGGATGCGGCAGTTAGTAATCCATTGGGCGAAGTGCAACAGAAACCACTTGGGAATTTTGCGAAGCTTAGAATATTTGACGTTTTCACCAATTCTCGCACCCACCACCATATCTGCCTGCTGAGCCAGACCCACTAACTCTGGAATTCGCTCATTTGGATAGGTGCCATCAGCATCCGTAATCACAATTAGGGAATATTTAGCATGGCGAATTCCGGTTTTGAGAGCCGCACCATAACCTCGATTTTGACTGTGCTGAATCAAGCGAATCCCGGATAGTTCTTGCAGAATCTGACTGGTTCTATCTGTGGAACCGTCGTTGACTACAATAATTTCGTAATGACAATCAGCCGCTTGAAACTGTTGATGCAAATGTTCTAGCGTGATGGCGACGTGCTGTTCTTCGTTGTAGACCGGAAGAATCAGAGAAAAGGCAGGATAAAGGTTTTGTGGATTGGATGTGGCCGTAGAGATTTCTTTGCCTAGGGATAAACGTTCTGGCATGATTCAGGCCTGGATGGTGGAGCAATACAATGAGTGTTATTTCCTCAGCGAGGCAGGAAGTTTCGTTAGATGAAAGACATTACGAGTTTTACTGAGCGGTTGAGCTTGAAAGTTTTGCGTCTTTTCCAAATTCTCTCGTAGTGGAATAGAGGCGCTGAATAAAAACACATCACTAAACTGGCCAGGAACTTGCGGAACTACTGTTGCAGGTAATAACTGTAGATGAACCTTAGAATCTAGAGAATGGCTCAATGATAGAACGTCGATCGCATTGCTGCTGTCACTAATAATTAAAGGATTAGTAGTGCGATCCACAATACGAGAAAACTCAGGATAAAACCCAGTTTTCTGAATACTCTTATGCCACCAAACCTCAGATTGAGAACTAATTAAACAGCTTAAACTTCCAGCAGCAACTAAAGTCACTAATGCCGTTCTCGCAACTTTGTGTTGGCGCAGTTGACGCGATCGCAAATGAGTGGCGAGATAGTAAGCAACGGCTAATTCGATCGCGATATAACAGGGAGTTAGGTAGCGAAGATTGGTGGAATATCGGCTTTGTAGAATTAAATCAGCAATGACTAAGGGAAAAGCTGTAACCACAATCAAGCTGACAATAAATAGCCAGATGCGCTGAGCGGTATGGTGACAAAGCCAATAGAAGACAACCGCTGCTAACAGAACAAAAATAATATTCGCAGAACCAAGTTCAATATCGACAAAAACTCGATTCAGGTTAATAAACCATTTGCCAATGATGGTATGCAAAGTTTGAGCGCGCCTAACTCCCTCGGTAGCGGCGTGAACTTGCGCCCAATTCTGCACCACCAGAATGATCCAAGGCAAAAATGTTGCCAGTCCTGCGATCGCGGCTAAAGCAAAAGATTTGAAAGTTTTAAATAGGCGATCGCGTTGAGTCGCTAGCAGGTAAACCCCGTGAGCGATCGGAACTAAACCTGCTAAGGCATGGGTGTACAGACTCAAACTAACTGCGATCGCATACAATCCCCATGCCTGCTTGGTTTGAAGTCGTAACGCCCGCAAGAAACTAGCGCTAGAAAATAAAACCGTGACCGCCCAAAGGCTGTACTCTCTCGCTTCTTGGGCATAAATTACATGAAAAGGGGCGATCGCAATCAGAGCGCAGGCGATCGCGGCGGTTAAGGAAGACTCGAAGAGTTCTAAGCAAAGCCAATAGATGCAGGGAAAGGCAAACAGGCTGATCACAACGGGTAAACTCCGCATCGCTGCAACCGAGCTGCCAAACCCGTCACTCCAGAGGCGGGCCAACAAGTAATAAAGCGGTGGGTGCTCCGCATTGCCAGCTAGTGCCGTGAGCGTGTCGCCCCAACCTTTATCCGGGCTGGGGTGTTGATATTTTTGCAGCGTTGCTACCTCAACGACCTGGCCATTAAAGGCTTGCTGTACTAGTTCTGTTTGGGTGTAGCCAAACACTCGCAGCGAAGTCAGCGCTTCATCATGCCAGTAGAGTTTGCGGTCTAAGTTAACGAAGCGAAAGCAGAGACCCAACAGGAGCGATGTGAGTAGCAAAAGCTTCAGCCAGGTAGGATACCGTTTCCCAACTAGTCGAAACTGCTTGCGGACCTTAACCTCGGTAGCGCCCCTGAGGGAAGTGGCGGATGCAGCCCTGGATGCCATGCCAACTCCCTTAATCCAGATGTAGTAGGATTGCAAGAATATTAAATCCTTGCCAGAAGTTTACAGTAATTTCAATTGGCTGCGCTTTCTCAGCACACTGCATCTCCACCCCTATGCTGATTACGCATTTGCATCACGGGCTGACGACGGCGAAACCTTCCAAAGCCCAGTTAGCCTTTTGGTTCAGTTTGAGCCTAACTTTTGCCGCGATCTATGGCTGCATGGCACTACAGCAAGCCTTTAGCGGTGAATACGTGGTCCAAGATGACGCGCGGCAGCATGTGTTTTGGATGCAGCGATTCCTCGATCAAGAATTACTGCCCAACGATTTTATTGCCAACTATTTCCAATCTGTAGCGCCTTGGGGCTACACCAAGTTTTACCAACTGTTTGCGGCGATCGGGGTTCATCCTTTTTTGTTGAACAAGCTCTTGCCGATCGCCTTAGGTTTGGTGATGACAGGCTATTGCTTTGGCGTCAGCTTACAACTGTTTCCGGTACCTGCGGCGGGTTTTCTAGCAACTCTGCTGCTGAACCAAACAATTTGGATGAAGGATGACTTGGTGACTGCCACCCCCAGAGCCTTTTTGTATCCGCTGTTTGTGGCGTTTCTCTACTACTTGGTGCGGCGATCGCTCCTGCCTTGCCTGGCGGCGATCGCATTGCAAGGACTGTTTTACCCGCAAATTTTGTTGATTAGTGCTGGAACCCTAGTGCTCACCTTAGTTCGCTGGGAAAATGGGCGGCTGTGTTTCTCCTGCGATCGCCAAGACTATCTCTTCTGTGTAACAGGCTTAGCCGTGGCGTTTGTGGTGTTGTTGCCCTTTGTCTTACAAACCTCTGAGTACGGCTCTGTGATTACGCCAGATATGGCGAGGCGAATGCCAGAGTTTGGTGAAAAAGGCCGCAGTCGGTTCTATGTAAATGATCCTTGGGACTTTTGGCTCACGGCTGAGCGGAGTGGCTTTTTTCCTGCCCTGTGGTTGCCTCCATTGCTGACTGTGGGTGTGCTGCTACCCTTGCTCTGGCGATATCGCGATCGCTTGCCGCTACTCCAGCAAGTACAACCGCAGATCCGTTTATTGGTGCAGATTTTCGCCGCTTCGGTAGGGCTGTTTACTCTGGCTCACTTGCTGCTATTTAAGTTGCAATTACCCAGTCGTTATACTCACCACAGTTTTCGGGTGATTACTGCGATCGCCACTGGGATTGTCCTGATTACGTTATTCGATGCTTTATGGCGATGGGCTACTCAGTCTCAGTCAGCCCCAAAACAGTACTTAGCGATTGGAATTATAGTTCTGGTGAGCGCAGCTTTGTTACTCTATCCCAGTTACGACCAGCGTTTTCCTGACACAAAATATAAAGAAGGACAAGCCCCTGCTCTCTATCAGTTTTTGCAAAAAACGCCCAAAGCAAGCTTAGTGGCTTCACTGTCAGAAGAAGCTAACTTTGTACCTTATTTTGGTCAGCGGCCCGTTTTAGTGGGGCGTGAGTATGCGCTGCCGTTCCACCAAGGGTATTACAGTCAGTTTCGCCAAAGAGTCACAGATTTGTTGCAAGCGCAGTACAACCCCAACCAAGAAGCTGTTGAGCAGTTTATCCAGCAGTACGGCATTAACTTTTGGTTGCTAGATCAAGAAGCATTTACCCCCCACTACTTGGCGAGCAACCGTTGGTTTCAGCAGTTCCAGCCCGCAGCTCGTGAAGCTCAAACTCGATTAGAGCAAGGGATTACACCTGCGATCGCTCCAACAGTTCCCCGTTGTACTGTCTTTAGTACAGAGCGCTTGATCTTGCTGGATGCTGCCTGCATTTCTGCAAGATAAGCCTAGTGACAATGTTGCCATCCTAGCTAAAGCTCAGCGCGACCATAACGAGCAGCGACGGCATGAGGGTCAGGGTTTGGGTTGGCTCCAGTGCTCAACCAGGCCCACAATTGGTCGCCCCAGGAGAAGTGCCACCATTCATTCATGTGTTGCAGAAAACCCGCACTGACCATCACTTGCTTAAGCAACTGGCGATTTTGATGATATTGCTGTGCTTCCAGTTCTGGCTGATCGGCAAAGAAATCTGGAAAAGAGCGGGGAGAGATCTCATCAATGGGTGAACCCATATTTACAGGAGCACCGGATGCATCTACCAGCGTTACGTCTACCGCAGCACCAGTGCTGTGAGGAGGTGGCGTAGCAGGGTTCACATTCGGTACCGCCCAAAACTGATGCACTTGCTCCCAAATGCTTTGTTTCTGAGCGTCCGTGAGTTCCTGAAGTTGTAACCCTTTCGCTTGCACCAGTTCGGCAAAGGTGTAGTCCACCATATACTGCTGCACCGCGATCGGACGGTGAGCATCAAAAACTTGAATCTGCCAACTAGGACAACATGCTTGCAGTTGTTGCTGAGCCTGGAGCAAGCGAGCCACCACTTGTTCCCGCAAATAGTAGGGCGATTTGTCACCATAAGGAGCCCCTAACTTTTGATAAGCATGGAGATGTTCGGTGGCAAATATATCTAGTGGAATGGGTACTAATGGTTCTCTACATTCCGCGATCGCAATTTGCTGATAAGGTTTCATACAACTAAATCTATCGTTTTAGTAATTTAAAAATAGTTACAAAGATTGTGAAATAAAAATTTGATTCCTAAGTAATCCTAACTTTGCTCAGCGGTTTTTACTGAACTGATAGGATGAAATTATGAGGATATTAAATTGTTGCTATTGCTATGGGACGCACCAAAATTCAATTGCTCCAGAAAAGCAACAAGCTCCCTAGAAGAGGAGTGTTAACTCCTAGCTAAAATGCATAAGATTGCGGTCTTAGATGACGACATTAACTGGAGTTTGTCAGTTCAAAGGTTCTTGAGAAAAGAGTTTTTGGTAACTGTTTTTACAGATTCTAATCACTTTTTTGCGGTGGCAGCTCAGTACGATTTGGTGATTGTTGATTTTGTTCTTGACCCTTTGCCTGAATCAGAAAACAAGCTAGATGGCTATGGTATTATTCATCGCTTAAAATCATCCTTAGAGCGCCCTCCTCTCTGCCTGTTAGTCTCCGGCTGGATTGACAGAAATGATTTAGCATCCATCAGCCAACGACCTTATTTTATGGCCGATGACCTAGCGGCAAAAGATGCGGGTTTAGACGTGATTTTGGCAAAAGTAAGGCAACTGTTGGGTAGCACCTTGCCGCAATCGCCCTCTTATTCTCAACCTTAGACCATTCTTGCAACGAGCGGACTATGATGGAGAGCTAGATGGGAAGCCTCTGCTGCCCGTTAAACTCTTCTGAACATTCAGCGGATTCAGTTTCATGGAAACAGTAGGTACAACAATAGGCAGCTACGCTCCAGACTTTGAACTCCCAGGAATAGATAATGCGGTGCACCATCTTGCTCGTTATCTAGAAAGGTCGAAAGCAGTAGGGGTAGTGTTTATGTGTAACCATTGCCCTTACGTACGGCTCTACCTAAACCGCCTCAAACAAATTCAAGCTACCTTTCAGGCTCAAAAGTTTACCTTAATTGGGATTAATCCCAACGATGCCACGCAATACCCGGATGATAGCTTCGAGAATATGAAGCACTTCGCGGTTGAGCAACAATTGAACTTCCCCTATTTGCGAGACGTGACCCAAGATGTAGGGCGTAGCTTTGGAGTCAAAATAACGCCAGAAGTTTTCTTGCTAGACCAAGCGGGCATTGTGCGCTATCACGGACGCATTGACGACAACCCAGAAGATGTCAGTGCTGTGCGATCGCCCAACTTTCAAATCGCGATCGCTCGTGTCCTAGAGGGCAATGCAATACCTGTAGCAGAAACTGAACCCGTAGGTTGCTCTGTTAAATGGCGTATTTAGCAATGCTTGCGGCTCCTAAAAGCTGACCTCCGACAGCTTAGTGTTATCTTTAGTTGGAGGCAATTTGAGTTAAAAAGTAGTCGCTACATGGGGATTGTTTATCAGCGGGTTTTGTTCAAACTAAGCGGTGAAGCCTTAATGGGCGATCTAGCTTATGGCATTGACCCAGCGGTGGTTCAAGCTATTGCCCAAGAAGTGTCAGATGTTGTAGCAACTGGAGTCCAAGTTGCCATTGTCGTGGGTGGCGGCAACATCTTTCGCGGCGTTAAGGGAGCTGCGGCTGGGATGGACCGGGCAACCGCCGATTACATTGGCATGATTGCCACCGTCATGAATGCCATGACCTTGCAAGACTCTCTTGAACAAATGGGCGTGCCCACAAGAGTGCAAACTGCGATCGCCATGCAAGAAGTGGCAGAACCTTACATTCGGCGGCGAGCCATTCGTCATCTCGAAAAAGGGCGAGTTGTGATCTTTGGGGCAGGCTCCGGCAATCCCTTCTTCACGACCGACACCACAGCAGCGCTGCGAGCAGCGGAAATTAGCGCCGATGTTTTGTTTAAGGCTACTAAGGTAGATGGTGTTTACGACTCCGATCCGCACCAGAACCCCAACGCGCGTAGGTACCAAAGCCTCACCTACGCCCATGTTTTGCAGCAAGATTTGCGCGTGATGGATAGTACTGCGATCGCACTGTGCAAAGATAACAACATTCCTATCATTGTGTTTGACCTCTCGGTACGCGGTAACATTCTGCGGGCCGTGACGGGAGAAACAATTGGAACGATCGTGGGAGGTTCTTGTGAAATTAGCTGACGCTGAAAATTCGATGCAAAAAGCCGTTGAATCAACTCAACGGTCTTTCAATACAATTCGGACTGGACGAGCCAACACATCTCTGCTCGATCGAGTCATGGTGGAGTATTACGGAGCCCCAACTTCTCTCAAGTCTCTAGCAACTATCAATACGCCAGATGCCAGCACGATTACGGTTCAACCCTTCGATCGCGGTAGCTTAAACTTGATTGAAAAAGCCATTTCCCTATCCGACATTGGCTTAACTCCTAGCAACGACGGGTCCACCATTCGCCTAAATATTCCACCGCTCACTAGCGATCGCCGGAAAGAACTCGTGAAGCTAGCGGCCAAGTTTGCCGAAGAAGGCAAAGTATCAGTTCGCAATGTGCGTCGCGATGCGGTCGATAGCGTCCGCAAACAAGAAAAAGCGGGCGAAGTGTCCGAAGATGAAGCACGGGACTTGCAGGATAAAATTCAAAAGCTGACGGACAAGTACATTGCCAGAATTGAAGAAGTTTTGGCAGAGAAGGAGAAAGATATCACCACCGTCTAGAGTGTTCTGCTCAACCCCAGGTTTGGAGCTAAATCCTATAGAGCCATAGAGCTAAATTGTTCTAGAACTAAGCATTCTAGCGAGCAACATTGAAGTTCGTCTTTCGGGTTTAGGCATATTGAAGTGCTGGCATGGGTGTCTGACGAACCACGTAAGCTAAGTGCATGGGGTACCCCTGAATGGAGTAGATTATGTCGATGCACTTCAAGGCAGTCTCGCGATTCTTATAAGAACGCAGAACTCGCTTACTGCCGTTGGCGTACTGCACACATACTTCCCAGTTCATTGGCTTAGCCTCATTTCGGAGTGTCTTGTGGCTCAGAACTTTATCAAGCCTTCATGAACTATCCTAGGGGCCACATCAGGGCTTTGTACTCAGTGCATTCAATGAACTATATAACTGTAGTGATTTCACGGATTGATTGTTGTTGGAACTGAACCAATTCCTCTACTTTGAAACTTGAATTGCCAAGCACACGTGTGAAATCCCTGTTGTTTTTCCCTGAGAAACAGCAGGGTTATTCGTATGCTGCTTTAGATTTGGAATCAACACGGAAACATTCACTGAGTTACCCCTGTCTGTCAGCTCTGGATGCCATTGGGTCAGGATGACTAGTAAAGCACTACAAACTGCAAGTGTTTGGCAAAGCTACTACCCAAAGTTCTAATCGATCGGCCAGGCTGGAGTTGTGAACTGATATTCAAGAGTGAGATGCGAGCATGATGTTTGACTGCATTATTGTCGGTGCGGGGCCAGCGGGAGGAACTTCCGCTTACCATTTAGCCAAGCAAGGCCGTTCTGTTCTAGTGCTAGAAAAAGAACCCCTACCCCGCTACAAACCTTGTGGAGGCGGAGTCTCGCCTCAAGTTGCGCAGTGGTTTGACTTCGACTTCACGCCAGCGATTTCACTCAAGGTCAACTCCGTGCGCTTCACTTGGAAAATGGAAGACCCAGTGGAAGTTGAGCTAAAAACTCCAGAGCCGATGTGGATGGTGCGGCGAGATGTGTTCGATCACTTCTTGGTACAGCAAGCCCAGAAGCAAGGCGCAGAGCTGCGAGACAACACGGAAGTTACAGGGATTCAGTTTAAGAGCGACCACTGGCAAGTCAATACAGCCGATGGTCCAGTCACTGGGCGCTATCTCATTGCTGCGGACGGTGCTAAAGGTCCAATGGCGAAGTGGCTAGGGTTCAAAGAGCGGAAGCGCCGCTTAGCCGGAGCTTTGGAAGCAGAGGTGCCCGCTCAAGTAGAAAGCGGCAACCCCATTCACTTTGAGTTTGGCATGGTGAAGAATGGCTACATCTGGAACTTCCCTAAAGCCGATGGCTATTCGTTGGGTATTGGTACCTTCCGAGGGGGTGAACCCCAGGATATGAAAGCTTTGCTGGCTGAGTATGCCACGCTGTTTGGCGTGGATGTCAAGTCCAGTCAACAATATGGACATCCGCTCTGCTTGTGGGACGGTAATCAAAAACTGCACACCCAAAATGCGGTGCTAGCGGGAGAAGCTGCTTGTGTGGTTGATCCCTTTACCGCAGAAGGGATTCGGCCTTCTATTTTTAGTGGTATGAAGGCGGCTGAAGCGATTAACCAAGCTCTGACAGGCGATCGCAGTGCTCTAGAGCGCTATACCCAAATCATCAACCAAGAATGGGGCGAAGACATGGCTTGGGCGCAGCGTATTGCGGGTGTCTTCTATCGGGTACCTGGCATTGGCTACAAAGTCGGCATCAAGCGTCCTTCCGCTACAGAACGTATGGGCAAAATTCTCTGCGGTGAACTGCGCTACGCTGATGTCGCCAACCGAGCAATTAAGCGGCTGACTAGCAGCTTGATTCCTGGCATGGGTGGTTAAAAAGCTATAACTCATTCATCACTAGGGCGTACGTGGTGCGCCCTACATTTATTTAGTAGATTGCTGTTGATAAGCGAGATAAACTGCCTCTAAAAACAAATCGGGGGTTGTGTTCGACGGTACTTTTTCCAGCAAAATTATTTCTTTTACTTGACGAGCTAACTGTAAATTGACTTCTGACTGGGCTTTGGATGACATGGCACCCCGGCGCTGCAAGTAGTCTCGAATCACAGCGAAGTCGTCGGGCAGCAAATGGGATAAATCTGCAATTTCGGGTAATTGGGCCGCTAATGCCTCGGCTGCTGGAGAAATAGGAAAAGTGGCAGCAGCAATCGTTTGCTCTTCTTGAATCACCACCGTGCCTGCTGCCCAGTCTCCTAAACGTTTTTCTTGGCGACCTAAAGCAATCAAGAATACGCCTAAGAATAAAGTGTCATCGAAAGGTCGAAGTAAAGCTCGTAAGGTAGCTTGAGCTAAGCCAATGGGCCGTCCGTCATCGCGAATCACCCGAATTTTGGTGTAACGCTTCCCAGGCGTCTGCCCACGCCAAAGGCTTTCAAAGAAGACAAAGTAGCCCACATAGATCACAAAGCCACCCAGAATAGTAATCGCCGTCAACCAAAGATCAACTCCGTTGGCGCTCCCGGTTATTTGTACTACCAAATCTAGAACTTGCTTAGAAACAAATAACCAAACAACTAAGAAGGCAATTAGAAAACCACCTAGGCAGGTGTAATCAATCAGCAACGCGAAGGCCCGATTCCCAATTCCAGCTAGGGTAAATTCCAACTCTACGCTTTCTGGTGTCTGTAGAATAATTCGATTAAAGAAGCGCATGGTCTTTCGTCTGCATAGCTCGGGGTAGGGAGAGATCAGGGATTCGGTGTGGCCGCTGGGGAGAAATATAAAGAGGTTGAGAGATTGGTTAGAGATGCAATGGGGAAGGTTAGCGATCGCGCAATTTCAGCCCTAATCCCTCTCGGCGGCTGCGGAGATCGTAATAAACCACAGCTTTAAGGGCTTGCCAGAACGGCATGATAATCATGCCACTCAACAAGCTCAAGCTCAAAATCAGCACAGAAAAGATAACTGACAAGGCGGAATCAGCGACAGAATCTTGTCCTAGCGCCGCTTGTAAGACACTAATCACCACCTGGAACAAAAGTTGGATAGGAATAGTGATGAGAAATGCGACTGAAACTACACCTACCAATTGCCAAATCAACCCCTGAGATAAGTCCCAACTGCGGCTAATCGCTTTGCTGGCAGTCATGTTGTCCTCAAGGGCTAAAGGAACTTCGACCACCAAAAAGCGGGCGGAAATCCAAAGCAGCCCCACAGTAAAAGCAAGGACGGCGATGACCACAAAAATGCCACCAACCACGGCGGCTAGAACACTGTTTCCCAGGGCAGCGCCAATTACAAATGCCAAAATTCCAACTGCTACTCCTAAAACGATAGAACAGGCCAGAACAATACCGAGGGCAAGTAGCCCAACGAACAGCCCAGCTAACAAAAAACTCCACTTCCGAGCATTCGTTCTCTGTTCAGCGGTATTGGTGCTCTCCGGTTGGTTGACCAATTCCCCAAAAGCTAATCGTGAGATCGACGCCGATAAAGCTGAGTACTTAGCCCAACCGTAAACAGGCACGAGCACCCAGAGATACGCTTTGCAGGCAATGCCAAAATATTGCTTCAGGTGGGAGCTGTAGAGCCGAAAACTCGCACTCACTACATTACCGATGCTGAGCGGTCGCATGGGGCCACCGGGGTTCAAATTTGGAGACGACACTAGCCAAGTTCTCCTGGGAATGAATGGAACCAGATTGACGCTATCTTAGGCTACGCTTAGCTTAGAGCGGAGTGAAAATTTATAAAGTATGAATATTCAGCGCTGGATTGCACGGCGTGAACCCAATTGGAAACGCTTGGATGCGCTACTGAAGCAAGTAGAAAAACGGAGTTTGAAGTCAATCCCAGCCGCTGAAATCAAAGAATTAGCCAGTTTATATCGCTCCGTATCCGCAGATTTGGCCCGCGCCCGCACTAATCAAGTTGGGGCCGCTCTCGTGCAAGACTTGCAAACCCTGGCTTCTCGCGGCTATACGCAGATTTATCAAGGCTCCAGACGACAGGAATGGCAAGCGGCTCTAGACTTTTACCGTTGGGGCTTTCCAGCTTTGGTTCAAGAAACTTGGGCCTACATTGCTTTGGCAACCACGTGTTTTCTGGCTGGATCTTTAGTGGCTTGGTGGTTCGCTTGGCAAGACCCTACCTTTTTGTCGTTGTTGGTACCGAGTGAGCTAATTACCAAAGTGCGAGACAAAGGCGAACTATGGATGGGGTCAATTGTAGGCATTGAACCTCTCGCTTCTACCCGAATTATGACCAACAATCTTTCGGTTTCTTTTGGGGCGATCGCGGGCGGCATGACCGCAGGTCTTTATACCCTGTTTCTCCTAGTTTTCAACGGATTAAGTATTGGGGCGATCGCTACTTTGGTCGGCCAAAATAATTTAGCTTATCCGTTTTGGGCCTTTGTTTTCCCCCACGGCTCACTCGAGTTACCCGCCATCTTTTTGGCTGGAGGCGCAGGGTTATTGATTGCTAGAGGGCTGTTGTTTCCCGGTAAGTACCGCCGTGCGGATGCTCTGCGGCTGTATGGCCTTAAGGCAGCTCAGTTAACCTATGGCATTGTGCCTATGCTAATCATTGCAGGAACGATTGAAGGCTTTTTCTCTCCTAGCCCTGTCATTCCATCCCCTTTCAAATATTTGGTTGGTATGGGTCTTTTTACACTTCTATTAATATATTGCAGCCGTAGAAAGCCAACAGGGCAGACAGGCTAAAGCTGATTACGGGCTTTTAGTTGCAGGTAGCGATCGACCAATTGCTCAGTAATTTGATTCGCAGGTGCGTCTAGAACTAGCACGCCTTTTTGACGTAGCTCGGCGAAAGCGACTTGACGTTGGGCCAATAGATCTAAAGCCACAGCACGGCTATAAGCAGAGGTAACATCCTCAGTTAGCTGGTGGGCTTGTTGATCAACTTGGGGGTCGCGCAGCGTGACGCAAAAAGGTAAATAACGAGGTTTGAGGCGGGCGAGAGCGGCTAATAACTCAGCAGAAGCAGTTGTATCAATGACGTCTGTAATCACTACGACTAGGGCGCGGCGAGTTTGCTGATTGACCATGCGAGTCACAGCTCCCAAATAGTCTGGTTCCAATAACTCTGGTTGCATCGGCGTTAAACGCTCAATCAGCTTGGTGAGATGGTGCTGACCTCGCTCTGGCGGAATCCAGGTGTGAAGCTGGCGATCGAACACTCCTACCCCCACGCGGTCGCCCCGATTCAGACCTGCCAAAGCTAGAGACAATGTGGCGTTCAAACCCCAGTCAAATCGAGTTAAGCCATGAACTCGCGCGGTCATCAAGCGGCCTCGATCCAGCAAGACAATCAGGGTTTGCTCTTGCTCTGGCTCCAACACCCGCACCAAGGGACGGCTGCGACGAGCGGTAGCTTTCCAGTCAATCAAACGCGGATCATCTCCTAAGCCATATTCTCGTAACTCGGCAAATTCAGTGCCCATGCCTAAACGTCGGGCTTGGCGAATGGCTCCGGTGGATTGCAAAGTCAGGCGGATTGAGAGCGATCGCAACCCCAACAAGTCTGGATAAATATCCACGGTCTGGGTTTGCGGCACTTGCCAATCTCGCCATGCCAACCCCCAAGCTCCTAGTTGCCGCACCTGCAAATCGCCCCATTGAAACTGCCCCCGTTGCGTGGGGTGAATGGTATAAGTTAGCTCCTGGCTACTATTGGCGAGCAAGGTGGCTTGGAGGCTAGAGGCTGAAACGTTAAATGCTACTGGATAAGCATCTCGGACTTGAATCCTGGCAGGTTGATCTCCTGTTTGCACAGCCAACACCACCGGATTATCTCGACCAATCGAGAGACGATGCAGCGGTTGTCGCTCAATTTTGACTTGGTGCGATCGCACCTGCCGAGCATCCCAAAAGGCCAACCCCAGAACCACAGCATCAAACAGCAGCAACGCCAACACAGCTATCCTAAGCTGCACCTCTCCAGGCAAAACCACCGCAAAGACAGTCGCGATCGCCATGCCAAGGAGGAGTAAACCGTAAACTCGCCACGAAGGAATCATCTTGGTACTGGAACTTGATTGAGGACTGAGCCAATGACGCTGTCGATTTTGAGGCCGTCGAGTTGGGCTTCGGGGCGGAGGATGAGGCGATGGCGGAGAAGGGGAGGTGCGATCGCTTTGATGTCGTCGGGGGTGACGAAATCTCGCCCAGAAAGCCACGCTTGGGCTTTGCTCACTTGCAACCAGGCGACAGCAGCACGAGGGGAAGCGCCTAAAGCTAAATCGGGATGTTGTCGGGTACGTTGTACTACAGCCAGCAAATAATCCAATACAGGCTCCTCGACTTTGACCGCTTGAGCCGCTTGGCGAGCTTGCAGAATTTGCTCAACTGAGGCGATCGCTTTGAGCCGAGCCAAATCCAAACGGCGAGATTGGAAACCTGCTTGGCTGTTCAGCAGCATTTGTTTTTCGGCTTTAACGTCTGGGTAGTCAACTAAGAGTTTGAATAAAAAGCGGTCTAGCTGCGCTTCTGGAAGCGGATAGGTGCCTTCAAATTCCAGCGAGTTTTGCGTTGCAATCACCCAGAACAACGACGGTAACGGCATGCTTTCGCCATCTAGGGTCACCTGTTGTTCTTCCATCGCTTCTAGCAGAGCGGCTTGAGTTTTGGGTGGCGTACGGTTGACTTCGTCTGCCAGCAAGATTTCGGTAAAAACTGGCCCCTTCTTCAGCACAAAACTGCGCGTGTTCAGGTCGAAAATATTCGTCCCCAAGATGTCGGACGGCAAAATGTCGGGGGTGAGCTGAATGCGGCGGAAATCGGCTTGGACCAGTTGGGCCAACACTTTGACTAAAAGGGTTTTGCCTGTACCGGGTACGCCTTCTAGGATTACATGGCCGTTGGCGAGTAAAGCGATGAGCAGTTGTCGCACCAGAGCAGGCTGACCCACAATAACTTGGCTCAGAGCCTGACCTAGGCGAGTGATTACCGCATGCGTTTCTGTCATAGGTGATTTAATAGCGAGGCAGATGATGGCGAACAGTCTGAATTTTTTCTAACCAAGTCAGCAAGTCGCGATCGCTGACTCGTTGACCGCGCGATCGCAGTTGTAGCATGTCTGCTAGTTCTGTGGCAGGTCGTCCGGTTTGTTGGGTCCAGGCGGTGAGCAGAGTTTCCGGGTCTAATAATTGGTTGCCCAACCCTAAAGCTCGTTGCACTTGTAATTGCTCTTCTTTACGAATCGTGTCAATCACAAACTCGCTGGATTACGCCTTGTAGAGGGCTCCTGCCAAAGCTTCGATATAGGCCTTGCTGTTATCCACAGCGGGAGTCGTGACTGGAATCGGCTGACCAAAGCGGCGATTGTGTGCCCAAATGCCTAAGAGCAGCAATACTCCCACTTGAATGAATCCAGGCAAGAGAGCAGTGTTGGCTAAATAAGCTAGAAAGCTGCGCGATCGCTTTTCTGAACCTGAACCTGAACCTGTAGCATCAGCAGGGTCACGATAGCCGTGCAGATATTCATCGACCCAAATTGACTGTTTGGGCTGAGTCACCAGTTGAGCTAGAAATTCATAGTTGCCGCGATCGTCTTGATAGGCGTTGGCTGCAAGATGGGGTGTAGTGGCCCAAACGACTCGACCTTGACCCAAAGATTCTTGCCAAACCACGGCCCCAAAGCGATCGCCCAGGACTAGGCTGGTGGTGCCCTGCTTCGGTAAGTAATGCCGTCGTCGAGTTTCCACTCGCACGTTGCCGACTTCACTGGTTTGCCAGGTGCGGAAAGTTGCCTCGGTGACAGGAGCATGGGCACCTAAAACGACTAGCGTATTGCCTGCCTCTACCCAAGCTTTTTGGTTCTCGTCGAGGGACGCTACCTTCAGCCTGCTGTTAATTTGTAACAGCGTGATCTTGCCCTGGTTCGCTGAGCTGGGTTGCTTTTGAGCTAATTGCTCAAACGGTTGCTGCCAACGCTGGATGGGAGTGCCGCGATCGCTCATGAAACTGTACCAAGCACCGTAACCATCGGGAGCGCGGCTATAAGTTGAACCACTACGGGAAGCACTTTGAGTCGGAGCACTCAGCAAGGTGAGTAGAGCGATCGCTCCAATGACCAAAGCCCCAAACCACATTTGTCGTCGAGAGAGATTTTGCGCAGGATTCATCAAGAGCGTCTCCCAGCAGGCATGCGGTTCTCGATTTCTCGCCTCTCAATTTCTTGGTAGGCTGTTTGGCAACGATTTAACGTCTCGAGCGAAATCGCCATATTGTTAAACCGCATTTGTTCGTGCGTCGTAATCAATAGCTGGTAAAGCGGCGCTTGGGGAAAATGCTGCACCAACTGCCAATACTCCCCATCGGTGCGGCTAGCCTCCAAGGGCACTAAGTTGGATTCACTCAAGTGTTGCAGCAGCGCAAAATACAAGTCTTGGAAGGCTTCCGGGTAGTTGCCTCGACGATGCGAATCCTGCGATCGCTGAAACCATCCGGCGGCATCAAGTTGGCTAACTTGGGCGTTGATGTTTGAGTGGGCTTCTGGTCGCTGTAACCAGAAAAGCAACTTTAAGCTACGTAGGGATGGCAAAAATGTTTGTAACAGCTGCCAAGTTAGCCAAAGCAAACAAAATCCCACTAGCAGCCAAAAGACGACCCGGACAAGGAATTCGATCGCATCCGTTAGCCAACTGGGTAAAGTCTGCGGCGTTTGGTCATTGGAGCTACTGAAGAGTTTATTCAGTTGCAGCTCAATCCACTCTCCCGGCTGCCGCAACAACTGCTGGGTCTGCCAGCCAATGTTAGTCTTCTCAAAGGAACCTGTTGGCATGAATGCATACCATCTGGGAAGAAAGGGTACGGTTTTGCCCTATTATCAACGATTCCTGAGCTTTGGCCTATGGGTACCGTAGTGCTGTGGGGCAATCGCTCAATCGTGCTTGCGACTGATACAAATTCTTGCGATGCCCCGGACCCTGTTTAAGTAGATCTGTAAGCGTAAAATGACCATTTATTTTTACAAGGTTGGCGACCCCTACGGCTGTTTTTCTAATTTTTCTGCCCATCCCATTTTTATTGATGATCAAAGCTGGTCCACTGTTGAGCATTATTACCAATCCCAGAAGTTTTTTGGAACTGAACACGAAGCTCTGATCATGACCATTCGGGCCGTGAAAACGCCTGAAGAAGCCGCTGCTTTAGGTCGCGATCGCTGCCGAGTATTCCGGGAGGATTGGGAGCAAGTAAAAGCAGAAATTATGTATCAAGCAGTTTTAACTAAATTTTTGACGCATTTAGATATTCAATCTGTTTTGCTCTCCACTAATGAATTACTAATCGTAGAAGACTCACCCACAGATTACTATTGGGGCTGCGGCTCAGAGCGGACTGGGCAGAATCAGCTCGGCAAGATTTTGATGCAAGTGCGCCAAGAAGTTCGACAGCAATTGGCTGAATAACTAACTTCAAGCTTAATGACAAGAAATAAATTGCTTCCCTAAAAGTCTCAATTAAATCTCTCTAGACGTGAAAGCCTCCAGGCAATTAGTTGATTTTTTCTAATTGACTTCTAGATACTTTTACTGATTCCAATATCAATTAGAAACAGGCAAAATGTTATAGGCCTTTTTGGCTTTTTAGGCCTACTCAGCTTTTAAGTAATTCACTAGAGAACATACAGGAAATGCAGGATTTACGACCCACGGTAGATCGTTCAGGTCAAGAGGTTTTACTCCACAAAATTACCACCTGCATTCGGCAATCTCTCGAATTATCAGAAATTTTGACTGCGACCGTTAAAGAAATGCGGTCTTTCTTAAACACCGATCGCGTCATGATCTATCGCTTTCATCCCGATGAAAGTGGTGAAGTTATTGCTGAATCTATTGAGCGCGATCGCTTGCCTTCACTGTTAGGTCTCAACTTTCCGGCTGATGATATTCCGCCACGAGCCCGCGAGTTATTCCTCAAGGCTCGCCAGCGCTCTATCGTAGACCTCGCTTCCGAACAAATTGGTTCAAGCCCTTTAGATAACCCAGAGACAGGGTTGCCTCTCCAGGCAGAAGATATTCGTTATCGTCCTGTAGACCCTTGCCACATCGCTTACCTAACGGCAATGGGCGTGAAATCTTCCTTGGTCGTGCCGATTTTGCATCAAGATGCCCGGACCCAGACTGGCGAACCGATGCTTTGGGGGTTATTGGTATCTCATCATGCCCAACCCCGAATTATTGCTGAGTCGGAGCTTCAGGTAGTACAGCAAGTGGCTGACCAAGTTTCGATTGCGATCGCCCAAGCAGAATTGCTGCGGCAAGCCAGGGCTCAAGCGGCAAAAGAATTCAGTATCAACCAAATCGCGACTCTACTCCATACCCTGCCAACTCTACAGCTACAAGCAGCTTTAGAGCGCACGGTAGCCATACTTCAAGGATCTGGTGGCAGACTCTACACCTTCGCACTCGATCCCACCCAAGCCACGATCGCAACCTGTGGAGTTCAACCGCAGATGCCAGGACAAGACCAGACCTGGATGATCGAACAAAGCCCCCTCTGGCAGCAGTACTTTAGACCTGCCGAATCAAAGGCCGAGTCTTGGCAGCAGTCGATTACTGACCTTTATAAGGAACCAGAACTGCGAGTTTTAGCGCCAGCATTTCGGGGTACGCTCATTCGTGGCATCTTGGTGGTGCCGCTGCAATATCGCCAACAATTTTTGGGTTACCTCACGGTTTTTCGAGATGCGATCGATACCGCAACCCTGTGGGCAGGGCAGTTTGACTCGGATCAGCGACAATTTCAACCCCGCAACTCTTTTGAGGCTTGGCAAGAACTCAAGCAAGGCCAAGCCTTGCCTTGGACGCCAGAAGATTGGGAACTGGCTGCTGCCTTAGGGGAGCACTTCTCAATGGCCATCCAGCAGCAGCAGCTTTACCAACAAATACACGGGTTGAATGTCAGCCTGGAGTTGCAAGTTCAGCAGCGCACCCAAGAGCTAGAGCAAGCCTTAGAGTCTGCTCGTCTCCTGAGGCAGGTGAGTGACCAAATTCGTAGCACACTAAATTTGCCGACCATCCTGCAAACGATTGTGCGAGAAGTCCGCGGCCTGCTCGATACCGATCGCGTGGTGATTTATCAATTCGTGCGGGGTTGGCAAGGGGAGATTGTGGTGGAAGAGGTGGCATCGGGGTGGCAGTCAATTTTGCATGAAAAATATGCAGACGAATGTTTCCCGACCGAGCATGCCAGCTTGTACCAGCGCGGTCGGATTCGCGCGATCGATCATGTCAAGCAATCTAATTTGCATCCTTGTCATATCGAATTTTTAGACAATCTACAGGTCCAAGCCAACTTGGTAGTGCCAATTCGTATGGGTGAGCAACTGTGGGGCTTGCTGATTGCCCATGAGTGCCGAGGGCCGCGCCAGTGGCAAGCCTTTGAAATGGAGCTGCTAGAACAGTTGGCCGACCAAGTGGCGATCGCGATTCAGCAAGCAGAATTATATGAGCAAAGCTGTGCGACAGCGGCGATGGCAACCGCACAAGCTAAACAGATTGAACAAGCGGCTGAGCAACAAAAAACGTTGTTCGAGGTGATCACCAAGATTCGTGAATCGTTGGATTTGCAAACGATTTTTCAGGCAACAGCCCGAGAAGTGCGCCAACTGCTTAACGTCGATCGCGTGGGGGTGTTTCGGTTTGAGCCAGAGTCTAGTTACCAAGATGGTGTCTTCGTTTCCGAAAGTGTGCTGCCTGGTTTTACCTCCGTACTAGACCGAAAAGTGCATGACCACTGTTTTGGCGAACAGTATGCCCCCTACTATCGGCTCGGTCGAATTCAAGCGGTGGCTGATCTATACGCTGCCAACTTGAGCGATTGCCACCTGAAGATTTTGGAGCAGTTTCAGGTCAGAGCGAATTTGGTGGTGCCGCTGATTCAAAGTGATGAACTCTGGGGCTTGTTGTGTGTACATCAATGCTCTCAGCCTCATGCATGGACAACGTCTGAGATTGAGTTTGTAACTCAAATTGCCGCGCAGTTGGGAGTGGCAATTCAACAAGCCGAATTGCTGACTCAAACCCAACACCAGACGGTGCAACTCGCTCAAACCCTGAACGAACTGCAACAAACCCAGACGCAACTGATCCAGACTGAGAAAATGTCGAGTTTGGGGCAACTCGTGGCTGGAGTGGCGCACGAAATCAACAATCCCGTCAATTTTATTTATGGCAATGTCAACTATGTCAGCGAATACACCAAAGAATTGCTGACGCTGCTCCATCTTTATCAGCAACACTACCCCAGCCCTGAGCGGCCCATCCAAGAATATGCTGAATCAATCGAGCTAGACTTCTTAGCCACAGACTTGCCTAAAATGTTGGCTTCGATGAAAGTGGGAACCGATCGCATTCGTCAGATCGTGTTGTCACT
The DNA here is from genome assembly GCF_014695385.1 of Trichocoleus sp. FACHB-46. NCBI lineage: Bacteria > Bacillati > Cyanobacteriota > Cyanophyceae > Leptolyngbyales > Trichocoleusaceae > Trichocoleus > Trichocoleus sp. FACHB-46. The sequence goes on from NZ_JACJOD010000008.1 coordinate 191,911, forward strand.
GCGGAATTTTTCCCGCCTAGATCAGGCTGAGAAAAAACCTGTCGATGTCCATGAAGGCATTGATAGCACCTTGATGATTCTGCAACATCGCCTCAAGTTGGCGAATGATCCAACGGCAATTAGAGTCGTGAAGCAATATGGGTTGTTGCCCCTAGCGGAGTGCTACGCGGGCCAACTCAACCAAGTCTTCATGAATATCATCAGCAATGCTATTGATGCGATCGAGAATGACAACCAGCAACGTCTAGCTCAAGGTCTGCCGTTCAATCCAGGGTTAATCAAAATTGAGACAGAACTGATACAGTCTGCGTCTTATGCTTCTCAAATGCTGATCCGAATTAGTGACAATGGCCCTGGCATGTCAGAAGCGGTACGATCGCGAATTTTTGATCCATTCTTCACCACCAAGGCTGTAGGCCAAGGTACAGGGCTAGGCCTATCGATCAGTTATCAGATCGTGGTAGAAAAACATGGCGGCATGCTCAAATGCACGTCCCAAGTCGGCCAAGGAACTGAGTTTTTAATTGAGATTCCAATTCGCTCAGGCTGGACCATTCAACCGTAATTGCTGATTGAAGCAAGAAATAAGGCGAAATCAACGCTTCCACGTAGCAATAGATTTCTGAGCTTGAGCATAAGCAGGTGTGCCTGATGGAACGAGAGTCGCAGTTTGCAAGGCTGCCTGAATCCGCCCCCGTGACGCTCGCAGTTCCGCCATTCCTAAGATGATATTGCTCCATTCGCCCGTGAGTCGTTGGGCTTCCAAATACCCTGGTTGGCCTGCGGGGATGCGTCTGACCAATGCGATCGCGCGACTGTAAGAAGACGCTTCCCCCCGCCGCAACGAACCCTGAGCTTGGTCAATTAGAGCTTGGTTAGTCTTTTGCTGCTGAGAGCTTTGTTGCCATCCCGAGATCGCTTGCTGAGCTTGACCATAAACGGCAGCATTATTCTTAGGCACCAAACGAGCGGTTTGTATCGCCTCGCCAAACTGACCTTGCTTGGCTCGACCCTCCGCTAAGTCTAAAATCACTTGACTCCAGCGTTGAATATCTTGTTGGGCTTGGTCATAGAGCGGTTGACCTGGCTTGATTTTGCTGGCTTGAGCGATCGCTTGATTAAACCGAGAGGCTTGATTCGGTCGAATCGTTACCCTGGCTTTTTCCAATAAATCTTGATTAACCTGCTGTTCTGCCTGAGTTTTCAGATTACGGTACTGTTCGGTTTGCTGATTGGCAGGTACCTGATTAAGCAGGCGCAAGGCTTCTTGAGATTTATTTTGTTGCAGCGCTGTCTGAGCGGCAGGCAGCAGTTGTGTGGGTGGCACATCCGAGGCGGCAACTGTAGCAGGAGGACTAGGCGCAGCCTTGTCTGGGACGGGGGTGGGGCTCGCCACCGGAGCCGTTGCTGTCGCACCTGTGGTTGAAGTCGCCACCGTTGCCACAGGCGTAGGAGTGGACTTCGACGATTGGGTGGCTGTGGAGACAACAGCATTGTCGATGGGCTGACCTGTAAAGGCTGCTTTATTGCGAATGATCACACCTGAGCACAAAACAAATGCAATCAAACCGCCCCAAACCAGCAACCGTCGCCAAAATACGCTATCTGCCATTTCTGGTTCTGCTTCGGGATCTCGCATAGGGGATTGAGGGGATAGAGGACTAGATGGGGCGGGTTGTGTAGTAGAACTAGCTGGCCTACGAGTCAACCGTTCTAAAATCTGGTAGGGCGAGGAACGAGAAGAGGGGTCAGCCTTGCCAGAATCAGCCGTGCCAGAATCAGCCGTGCCAGAATCACCCGTAATAGGGAGAGTAGAGAGACCAATTCCCGCTTGGGGTGGTGCTTGCAAGGATAAATAGCCACGAGATGCATCTGAGTCGAGCGCAGCGATTGTGTTAGCCGAGTCAGATGGGCGATCGAGGGTATTCCAGGTGCTTGCAGCCACCATTGAGTGAGGCAAGATGCCCTGCTGCCCTTTCCCTAGAGGCACTAGCACTACCGCATGCTGAGCGGGTTGCCAATAGTGCTCAGTCAGTTCTGGGAGGCGATCGCGCAAAAAATAATCTAGATCGGCGAGGGTGTCACATTTACCAAACCGCAGCCCCTCCAACAAGGCAGCCGTAAAGCACCCATGATGCAAGCTGGCAGTCTCGTACGAGAACTCACCCGGTTCGCAAGCCAGGATTGTGGCGACGCTGAGTTGACGGGCACATTCCAAGGTCTGAGTGCCCAGCGGTTGATCCGATGGCAGGCCTTGGCTCCGATTCATATCCAAGCATAACAAGGCTGTCTCGGCGGCAATGGCGTCCAATTGCCCCAGTAGCGATCGCACTGAGATGGCAGTACCAGGAATATCGGCTGGATCACCATCAATCGGCATTAAGTAGTCTTGTCCTTGGTAACAAACCCCATAGCCGCTAAAGAAACACCAAACCAAGTCACCGGGGTGCACCCACTGTTGGCAAAACTGATCAATCCAAGCTTGTAACAAACCTCCAGTGGGATAAGTGGAGCGATCTGCAACGGGTAACGAAGCATCGGTTAGCAATAGGCACTGTTCGGCTGGGAAGCCTGCTTCCTCCACTAAAAAATCATGCAAAGCCTGGGCGTCCTGCTGGGCATACCTTAGAGGCTGCAAGAACTGATATTGATTGATACCAATTGCGATCGCCCAGTGTTTCACCATGCTGAATGCCCTAGATTCTTACTAGATAGTGTGCCCAGAAGGCAGTTCAAGTAAATAGGAACCTTACGCTCTGTTTTTACTCAGCTCAAGTGGCATGTTGTTGGTTAAAAAGACAAGAAGTACGATAACTTTTTTATTGAAAACTTTTATTGAAAACTAAGTTATCTGACAAGTTTGTTGGGCTGACCCAGCGCACAACCCTAGAGAGGTGAAAAACAGTAATATCTGACTGCCTTCGTGAGGCATTAAATTCAGGTCAGAAACTGCAAACCTCAAGATAAAAACGCAACGTCTAAAATTCCGTCTATAGTCTAAGTTAATTCTGCTTCATTATGAATTAAATTTCTAATAACTAACTCATTTAAACTGCTTAAACCTGGCCCCGCTTAAGATGGTGTCCAGTTTAACCAAGTCTGAGTCATTAATATATTGAGTGGTCTTGCTGAGTGATCGCGTAAGGAGCTAGCAGCAAACATGCGAGAGTTTTCCCCTTCCCACCTTCGTTTTTTACCACTCCCGCAACTTCTGAGCTTGGCAACCTGCTTAGGATTAGGGGGTAGCGTTTGGCTCACCCAAGCTGCGATCGCTCCTCAAGCGGCTCAAGCTTATACTGCCAGAGTAGATGTGGCCCTGGATCGCCGCACCGGGGAGAGTTATGAAACGCTTTTGCGCCGAGCGGAAATTGCCGCTAGAGCCGCGGCTCAGCGCAGTTTCGATCGCGACATTTTGACCAGTCAAGTGTCTGTCATCGTCTCAGCTCAAAGTGAAGGCTCAGTTGTGCCCGTACTAAATCTAGATGTCAGTCGTACTCAATGGCGCAGCCGTCCTGATCCACAACGTTGGGCAACCTACTTTCGCACTTCGCAAGCCTTGTTACGGCTAAATCAAGGCGTAGCTGAAGAGACCGCACCCGCTCAAGCCGCTCCACCGCCACCTCCGGCTGTACCCTCGCAACCTGCTACCGTACCAGTAGCACCCACACCAGGAGCGCCAGGAACCAACAACCCAGCAGGTAGCCGAGCGCCTGGTACACCAGCCGCACCAAATGGTGGAACCGGAACGGGCGCGGGCACTGGAACGGGTACAGGCACAGGTACTGGAACGGGTACAGGCACAGGTACTGCCGCTCCTGGCGCTACAGGTACCGGAGCGGGCTCGGGTGCAGGCACGACTGCACCTACTGGTGGCACAGGTACTGGAACTGGGACTACAGGTGGAACAGGCACGACTGCACCTGGCGGCACGACTGGCACAGGTACCGGAGCGGGCGTAGGTGCAGGCACTGTTGCACCTACTACCGGAACTGGCACAGGTGTTGGAACAGGAGCAGGAACTGGAACCGACACAACCGTTCCTGGTGGTGTGACTGGGACTGGCACAGGTGTTGGAACGGGCGCAGGAACTGGAACTGACACAACCGTTCCTGGAACTGTTCCGGGCACTGGAACTGGAGCTAATACAGGCAACAGAACTGGGCCTAGCACTACTATTCCGGGTGGTGTGACTGGGACTGGCACAGGTGTTGGAACGGGCGCAGGAACTGGAACCGACACAACCGTTCCTGGAACTGTCCCCGGAACTGGCACTGGAGTTAATACGGGCACAGGTACTGGGACGGGTGCGGGTGCAGGCACTGTTGCACCTACTACCGGAACTGGCACAGGTGTTGGAACAGGTGCAGGACAGGGGGGCACTACTGGAACCGGAACGGGACCAGGTAGCGGCACTCAAATAACTCCGACTGGACCTGGTACTCTTTCCCCTGGAGCATCCACAACGCCTGGAAATCAAGGGCCAGTGATTACGACTCCGAATGGTCAAACTGTTGCGCCTGGCGCTCAACCGTCTGGGATCGGAACACCAGGAATAAACAGAACGACAGCACCAGGCACTGGTACAACCACAACGCCCAACAACACGCCCAACAACGGCTCTTTCACTATTACGACTCCCAATGGGCAAGTCATTACACCAGCTACACAGCCTAATCGAACCACAACTCCCAATCAGTCAACTGATGGGGTAAATCGTTAGTTTGCAGCTAGCTGATAAATGAAAATTGCTTAATGAGCGGCAAAAAGCTTGGTTTAAATGGAGGCATCATGCCCTAGAATAGGAGGGTTGTCTAAAAATTGCGATCGCCGCACGGACGAGCATGGCTGTTCCTAAGAAGAAAACATCCAAGTCTAAGCGAGATATGCGTAAAGCGACCTGGAAGCGCAAAGCCGCGTTGCAGGCGCAAAAAGCTCTCTCTCTTGGCAAATCCATTTTGACCGGACGTTCTAAGGGCTTTGTCTATCCCAATGACGAAGAAGGGGAAGATGAAGAGTCTTAAGCTGCATTTTGATTGCAGACAGATTCGTGATGGGGGCAAGCGGTTGCCCCTTTTTTATTGGACTTGTTTTTATGGCTTCTGACTGGGGAGATCGCTAGAAATCTGCTACACCGTAATAAAGAGGTAGGGCATAGCAACCCAACTCCTCTGATGCTGTTCTTGAGGATTTCGCCTTATGTTAGGAAAATTTTTTCAAAAACCAGGCTCAGAGTATAGCGATCGCGTTCCTCCCGGTCAGCACCTCACCAATGGCTTTCCAGTATTGACCTATGGCCAAACACCGGAAGTACATCGAGAGACATGGCAGTTTCGGGTGTGGGGCAGTGCCCAAGAAGTGACTTTCACTTGGGAAGACTTTATGGCCATGCCCCAAAGTAACTTCACGGCTGACTTCCACTGTGTCACCACTTGGTCAAAGTTGGATGTGCAGTGGACAGGGGTGAAGGTGTTGGACTTCATGAAACAGGTAGAGGTAGACCCCAAAGCCGCTCACATTATGGAGCATTGCTATGGCGGCTACACGACGAACATTGCAATAGAAGACTTTCTGCGAGAAGAAAACTTCTTTGCCCACACCTTGTTTGGTGAACCCTTGCCTGCTGATCATGGGGGGCCATTACGCTTGGTCGTGCCTCACCTCTATGCCTGGAAGAGTGCTAAATGGATTAATGGTCTAGAGTTCCTAGACAAAGAGGAGTTGGGCTTCTGGGAACGCAACGGCTACCATAGGCGCGGCGAACCTTGGGCAGTGGAGCGTTATAGCGATCGCTAGTTGTAGCTTTTGCAACGACAGGAACTTGAGCACTGCCTTTAGCCTAAGTAAACTGGGGCAAGGTTTTCCCACTGCCCCTCAACCAAATTGCTATCCAACGTTTTGCTGGAAAGAATACGGTGAGTTATCGAATGATCTGCTTGATCCAGCGCAGCTTATCTTTGTAGGGGGCGTAGCGTAACTTCAAGTCTAGGAAGAAAGGCTTTTTCAAAATGCTGCGCTCATGGGAGAAGGTGTCGAAGCTAGCCTTACCGTGATAGCGGCCCATACCGCTAGGGCCAACTCCGCCAAAGGGTAAATTTGGGATGCCAACTTGCAAGATGGTGTCATTGATGCAAACCCCTCCGGAACTGGTAGCTTGCAAAACTTGAGCTTGGCGTTGTTGGTTTTGGGAGAAAAAGTATAGGGCTAAGGGTTTGGGACGCTGATTGATCTGCGCGATCGCCTCATTCAAGTCTTCATATTCTAGAACGGGCAGGATGGGACCAAAAATTTCCTCCTGCATCACAGGGTCTTGCCAACTGACGCCATCAATCACAGTAGGGGCAATGTAGTGCTCGGTGGGGTTACTGTCTCCGCCAACGACAACTTGCCCCGATTGTAGGAGTGGGGCTAGGCGCTCAAAGTGCTTTTGATTGACGATTCTGCCGTAGTCGGGGCTGCTAGCTGGGTTGTCGCCGTAAAACGCTTGGATATTTTGAGCGATCGCCTGCAAGAGCTGAGGCTTGATTGAGCGATGGACTAACAAATAGTCGGGAGCAATACAAGTTTGGCCCGCGTTTGTGAACTTGCCCCAGGTAATTCTGCGAGCGGCCACATCAATCGGCACGTCGGCATCTACCAAGCAAGGACTTTTGCCGCCTAATTCCAGGGTAACGGGGGTGAGGTGTTCTGCTGCTGCTGCCATCACCCGCTTGCCAATCGCAGTGCCGCCCGTAAAGAAGATGTGGTCAAATCTTTCGGCTAACAGTTGCTGACTGGTTTCTACGCCACCTTCAATCACCGTAATGAAAGCTGGATCAAAGTGTTGGCGAATTAAGTTAGCGATGACTTGAGAAGTATGAGGAGTTAGCTCCGAGGGCTTGAGGATGGTGCAGTTTCCCGCTGCGATCGCCCCGATTAAAGGAGCGATGCATAACTGAAATGGGTAGTTCCAAGGGGCAATAATCAAAACCACGCCCAAAGGTTGCGGGCAAATTTGAGCGGTAGCGGGCAAAACTGTGACGGGGGTTGCCACTTTGCGCGGTTTCGTCCAAGCGCGCAAATTTTTGATCGCGTAGTTCAGCTCATCTAGGATGCCGATTTCGGTGAGATAGGCTTCAAAGACGGGTTTGTGTAAGTCTGCGTTTAATGCATCCACAATGCTGGTTTGCGCTTCCAGAATCGCTTGCTTCAGCCGCTTGAGTTGCTCCAACCGGAAATCAACCGACTGGGTTTGGCCAGACCTGAAAAAAGTGCGCTGCTTTTCTAAAGCGTCAGGAATTAGCATCAGGAATTGCCTGCATAACAGGATTAAGGTTGTTTGGCTGGCAGACGGACGATAAAGGTACTACCTTTGCCTAACTCCGATTCTAGGTCAACAGTACCTTGATGAGTCTCAATAATGCGGCGTGACAAGTAAAGACCCAAGCCGCTGCCAGAACGTCGATGCTGACCTTGGCGAAAACGCTCAAACAGCATCGCTTGGTCTTCTGGCGAAATCCCAGTACCTGTGTCCTTGACTGTAATCACCGCCCAAGTTGGAGCCGAGGCAGTAGCCGTTCCGGGTGCTGGGGTAGAAGACAATCCGATAGTGATAAATCCACTGTCTGTGAACTTAATGGCGTTGCCTACCAAGTTGGTCAAGACCCGATGGATCTCCAAGCGATCGCCCGAAACATGGGAGGCAACAGGATAGCCTAGGTGGTCACCTACATCCACTTTCAACGCGATGTTTTTGTCAGCAGCTAGCGGTGCCAGTTCTTGAGCAACTTCTGTAACTAGGTCTCGTAAATCTACGGGGCTAAACGAAAAGCTTTTCCGCCCTGCTTCTAATCGGTACACCTCTAAGAGTGTGTTGACCATTTGCAGTAGGTTTTGATTGCTCCGAGCCATCGTCACGATCGCGTCGTTCATGTCTGGAGAGAGTTCTCCTAAAGCGCCTTGGCGAAACAAGCCCATCATGCGATCGGCGGCGACAAGAGGAGTGCGGAGGTCGTGGGCTAAGCGGGAAACAAAGTCTTCGCGCTGGCGGGCAATGTGATCGCGCTCGTCTACGCTGTGTTTTAGGCGGAGCAGCGATCGCACCCGAGCCAGCAGTTCGTCAAACTCTACAGGTTTGCGAATAAAATCATCAGCTCCTGTGTCCAAGCCTTTGGCCACGCTGGGCTGATCGTAGGCTGTGATCAGCAAGATAGGAATAAAAGGTAATTTCTGGTTGTCTCGAACCCGCCGTGTCACTTCATAGCCATCCATTCCGGGCATCATGACATCCAGCAAAATCAAGTCGGGAGGAAATTCATCAATTTTGGCTAAAGCTGCCATACCGCTATCGGCAATGTCAACCTTGTAATCCTCTTCCTCTAAAATTGCCTGGATTAGAAATGAGTTGTCAGCGGAATCATCTACAACAAGAATTCGATCAACTCTTGGAGACTGGGCAAAAGGCGAATTGTTCATGAAGTGTAGAAATGCAAATAATGAGAGTTATTAAAAATTAGTTAAATTCTCTCAATTGGCTAGAGAAACACCTCTTTCGAGAGGGGGATTCTGTTTAATTTAGCCACAAATGCAAGAGAATAACGTCTATCCAAGTAGAGAACTTGACTCTGACGCTTGAACCAATTCGATTCAACCGCAAAGTCTTCTCATCAGGAGCAAACTATTAAGATCTAACTTAAGTTAGATCCTGACGCCTCACCCTATCCTGCTTTACTGACAGCGATCGCAGTTGCACAGGAGTCATGGACAGAAGTAGCAGCAGGCTCCTTGTTGTTATCCTACGGCAACGAGTGCTCTGAGCGATCCCTAAGCAATCGAGGGCCAATTCTAACGCAAAACAAGTTTGATGCTGCCGACTGAGGCTATCGCGATCGCCGCTTGCCCTGAGTCAATAAGCTGGCTTAGAACAAACTGGCTTAGAACAAAAAGTAGCGCTGAGCCATTGGCAGGACCGTCGCAGGTTCACAAGTTAGCAACTCACCATCGGCTCGGACTTCGTAGGTTTCTGGATCAACTTCCATGTGCGGCAACAGGTCATTGAGCTTGAGGTCACGCTTGCTGAGTTGACGGGTATTAGAAACTGCTACAGCGGGTTTTTGCAGCTTGAGCTGAGCGGGAATGCCTTGCGCGAGAGCGGCTTGAGAGACAAAGGTGAGTGAAGTCGCTGCGATCGCCCCGCCAAAGCTGCCAAACATCGGACGCATGTGGACAGGTTGTGGAGTCGGGATGCTGGCATTGGCATCGCCCATTTGAGCCCAGGCAATCAGGCCACCTTTAACCACGACTTCTGGTTTGACGCCGAAGAAAGCGGGCCGCCAGAGACAAAGATCGGCTAGCTTGCCTGCCTCAATTGACCCAACATGAGCCGCAACGCCGTGAGTAATAGCGGGATTGATCGTGTACTTGGCAATGTAACGCTTCGCCCGCAAATTATCGTTGCGATCGCTGTCGCCATCCAGGGGTCCCCGCTGCACTTTCATCTTGTGCGCCGTTTGCCAAGTGCGAATGATTACTTCCCCCACGCGACCCATTGCCTGGGAGTCGGAGGAAATCATGCTAAAGGCTCCCAAGTCATGCAAAATATCTTCAGCCGCGATCGTTTCTCGGCGAATCCGCGATTCAGCAAAAGCAACGTCTTCGGGAATGCTGGGGTCGAGGTGATGACAGACCATCAACATATCCAAATGCTCGTCTAAGGTATTGAGCGTGTAGGGACGAGTGGGATTGGTGGAAGACGGTAGCACATTGGCTTCACCACACACTTTAATGATGTCTGGAGCGTGCCCACCCCCTGCGCCCTCGGTGTGGTAGGTGTGAATCACCCGATTTTGAAAGGCAGCGATCGTGTCTTCAACGCAGCCCGCTTCGTTGAGCGTGTCTGTATGGATGGCGACTTGCACATCATATTCATCCGCTACGCTCAGGCAAGTGTCGATGGTGGCAGGGGTGGTGCCCCAGTCTTCGTGCAGCTTTAGTCCCATCACCCCCGCTTCCACCTGTTCCCGCAAGCCTTCCGGTTTGCTGCTGTTACCTTTGCCCAGAAAGCCCAAATTCATCGGGAACGCATCAGCAGCTTGCAACATGCGATAGATGTTCCAAGGGCCAGGGGTGCAGGTGGTGGCGTTGGTTCCTGTCGCAGGTCCAGTGCCGCCGCCAATCATGGTTGTGATACCAGAGGCGATCGCGGTTTCAATTTGTTGGGGACAAATGAAATGAATGTGGCTGTCGATGCCGCCTGCGGTTAGGATCATGCCTTCTCCCGCGAGCACCTCGGTTCCGGGGCCGATGATGATGTCTACGTGGTCTTGGATGTAGGGGTTGCCTGCTTTGCCAATTTTGGCGATACGCCCATCTTTGATGCCCACATCGGCTTTGACAATGCCCCACCAGTCCAGAATTAGTGCGTTGGTAATGACTAAATCCACGGCTCCATCAGCATTAGTAATGGGAGATTGCCCCATGCCATCCCGAATGACTTTGCCACCTCCAAACTTAACTTCGTCTCCGTAGTTGGTAAAGTCTCGCTCTACTTCAATGATCAGCTCTGTGTCCGCCAATCGCACGCGATCGCCCACTGTAGGCCCAAAGGTTTCGGCATAAGCCCGACGATTCATGCGATAGCTCATAATTCTAATCCTTGAAGTTAAACATGAAATTTAAGCAAGCTAATTCTAGCTTTTGAGAATTTCAAAGATAGTCAAAATACTTTGCCATAACTAATTTTTCAAAAACTCGTCATGCCACTGTTGAGCGACTTGATCCCAACCCCAAAATGGTTTTAATGCCATAACATTTTGGCGCATTGACTCTTGCTTCTCAGGATGTTTGAGTAAATCAATTACTGCTGCTGCAAAGGCTTTGTCAACATCTGGCTCCCCGCCACAGCCATCAATCTTAATTCCCGACTGGATTGTTTCAGCAAGAGCTGCATAATTGGTAACAACCGGAACACAACCACAGGCTTGTGCTTTCAACCCTGAAATACAGAAAACTTCAGGAAAATGACAGGGATAAACATAAATTCCTGATTTGTACAGCTCCGAGATTAGTTGAGTATGTCCTATCCTGCCATGCTCATACACATTTTCTTGTTGTAGCAGTGGAAGTATTTGCTCTTTTTTACCTTTTAATTGTGGGAATCTCTCGATTAGTGGTGATTGAACTAAGGCATCATAGGTTTGCCAGCCATAAAAGAGATGTAGTTCCGCGTCAGGAACTTCCTTTAGAATATCTGGCCACTGATTTAAAAGATGCTCAATGCCGCGCAAATAATCACTGATATAGATCAATCGCTTAGGGTTTCTGGGGGGCTGATCAACATTAAAATCAGGTAGATTAATGCCATTCTTGGTAATAAAAATCTTATCTTTAGGAATCCAATCTGGTAGAAGAGACTGATGAAAATGAGACAACACAAATAATTTATCGAAGCTAGCTAAGAACTCACTATGCTTTATCTCATCCACCTGAGGCAGAATGTGAGGATTATCATGCATCCAAACGGCGGTTTTATTTGCCTGAGCTTTCATCAGCATGGGCTGGAGCCAATTTCGATGAAAAATTAAGACGTTAAAGTGATCGTGAGGATTAAATTTTTCAACTGCTTGGTAGAGCACACCATTATGCTCTCCCTCCATATCACCGCAGGAGTTGAAAACAGTTACTTGATATCCTAATTTTGCAAGTTCTTGCCCTAGATAAATGACTGCTTCCTCACTACCGCCAACCCCGGTCTTCACAGAGGGAGGAGCCCAACTCTCAATGCGAATTGGCAAGTTGGAATAAATTACAAGCGAATTGTCTGGCCATTTCATAGCAATGCTCTTACATGGTGATGATTAAGCAGGGGAATCGTTGCTGGTTTGATATACATCCTGTCTAAAGAGGAAAAGTTAAGCTTTTGCCTATCTCTCCCCTCCGTGAAAGAAAAGGGCTGGGAGTCAGGTTCTATCTAGCTGGCCGTTAATTTTGGCGTTAAAGCCGTAGACTTGGCGACTGCCCACGAAAGGGACAAGCTCTACTTCTCGCTCATCTCCGGGTTCAAAGCGCACAGCGGTTCCGGCGGGAATATTTAAGCGCATCCCTCTGGCCTGTTCGCGATCGCAACTCAGGGCAGGATTGACTTCATAAAAGTGGAAGTGAGACCCCACTTGGATGGGGCGATCGCCTGTGTTGGCGACTTTAAGCTTAATGGTAGGACGACCCGCGTTCAGCTCGATGTCTCCGTCTTCTACAAACAGTTCTCCTGGAATCATCTTGCTCTCCTTTTGTTTCAGCGAACCCGATTTAGCGAATGGGATTGTGGACCGTGACGAGTTTGGTGCCGTCGGGGAAGGTCGCTTCTACTTGCACTTCGTGAATCATTTCGGGTACGCCTTCCATGACCTCTTCTGTAGTCAGGAGGGTGGCCCCGTAGCTCATTAGATCAGCCACGCTGCGACCATCACGCGCTCCTTCTAAGATGGCGGCTGAGATGTAGGCAACTGCTTCCGGGTGGTTTAGCTTTAAGCCTCTGGCTTTGCGGCGTTCTGCGAGCAAAGCAGCAGTAAAAATCAGTAATTTATCTTTTTCCTGTGGTGACAGTTGCATGCGCTTTCCTTTTCAGATTTGCCAAACTCGCGGTGGACAAGCGGAACGGCCTAAGTAAAGTTGGCGTAGAAGTTGCCAGACTTGCATAAACCAGCTACGGGCAGCTTGGCTAGAAGGCCCGCGATAACGGCAGAGTAAGCCTTCGGTAAGGCTGGTGACTCCTGCTTCGCCAGGGTACGCACCTGCTTGCCACAGCGATCGCGCCTGGGTAATTAGCTCTAGTTCTACCGCTTTTCCTACTAAAGCAAAACTGGCAATCACCGGATGTCCTGCTAGGCCATGCGGACTGTTCACGATCACTGGACTGCCTGGAATCCATTGGGGGTCAATCCATAAGGGCTGGTCTTGCCGCCAAACTTCGGTGCGCGATCGCCAGTTGCCGCTGAGAAATTGTTCGCCCCTAGCGCTGCGGCCTAGGCGGGTAATTTCCCAGCCAATCCAGGTGGCGTTGGGTGCCAGTTCCACTCGGAGATTTTGTTGGTAGTTTGCGCCATCAAACACGATCGTTTCTTGCGGCAGCCATTCACAGCAAGCGCCCTCGGCAATTTGGACTTGAGCCGTTTGTTGCGCGACTAAGCCATTACTTCGATAAACCTTGGTGGCAGCGGCACTGGTGATTAAGGCATGGGCTTGGGGTTGCAGGCGGAGATTTAAGCTGAGGCGATCGTCCCCCACGACACCTCCGGCTGTGTGCAACAGGATGCAATGACAAACCTCTGGCCCTTCCGGATAGAAGGGGCGTTGCAGCTTCAAGGGGGCTTGACTGCGGCTATAGCTGAGATGGGTAGCGCGATCGCGAAAGGCAAATTCTAGCTCCAGGCTGCCCTGCCATCCTGCACTCAAATTCAATTGTCCTGTGGCAGCATCAGCAGTCATGAGGGGCCAAATCGAAACGGCTTAGCGAAAATCATACCGCTATCGGCAAGGATGTGGCTGCCTGGGGTAGATCAATCGTCACTTCTGTACCTGCTCCAGGAGTCGAGATGACGTGAATTTGGCCTTGGTGCCGCTCCAAAATTTGATAAGCCACCGTCAAGCCCAGACCTGTACCTTTGCCCACAGGTTTGGTGGTAAAAAAGGGGTCAAATAGCTTCTCTTGGATTTCTGACGGAATACCAGGGCCATTGTCGCGGATGCTCACCTGTACCTGATTATCGGGACACATTTGTGTCTGAATCAGAATTTGCTTGTCTGGGCGAGAGCAGCTTTCCAGGGCATCGATCGCATTGCTCAAGAGATTCATAAAAACTTGGTTAAGCTGTCGGGGATAGCACTCCACTGGCGGTAGCGGGCCGTATTGCTTAATCACTTGAATCGAGCTAAAGTTATGCGCTTCCTCATTCAGGCGATGCTGCAAAATCAGCAAGGTGCTATCAATGCCTTCGTGAAGATTGGCTGGTTTCATCTCCGCTTCGTCCAGCCGCGAGAAGTTGCGTAAAGACAGAATAATTTGGCGAATGCGATCGGCTCCCGTTTCCATTGAAGTGAGAATCTTGGGCAGATCCGTGGTGATGAAATTAAACTCGATCGCGTCTTTGCGTTGTTGAATTTCTGGATCGTGGCCGTAGCGCTGGGTATATTGTTGCACCAGATCGAGTAAATCGCGGCTGTAACGGCTGATGTAAGGCAAGTTGCCGTAGATGAAATTGATCGGGTTGTTGATTTCGTGGGCGACTCCTGCCACCAACTGCCCCAAACTAGACATCTTCTCCGTTTGAATTAACTGGGCTTGGGCTTTTTGCAAATTGCGTAACGCGATGCTGAGTTGCTCAGCTTTGGCGGTGACTTCGGTGTTCAACCGCTGCAATTCATCATGGGCTTGCTGCAACTGTTGATGTTGTTGTCGCACTTCTTCGGTGCGCTCTTGTACTCGTTCTTCGAGAGTTTGCCGCGCCAGTTCCAATTCTTCGGTGCGTTCGGCTACCCTGTGCTCTAGGTCATTAATCAAGGTTTTGAGCGAGCCAGCCATCTCCTGATAAGAACAGGCAAGTTGGCCGATTTCACCGCCTGCGGTCATGCCTGGAATGGGACTGCTTAAGTCTCCAGCGGCTAAAGTTTGGCTGCGTTCTGCTAGTTGCTTGATCGGTTGGCTGATTTGTTTGGCCAGAAAATGAGCGATCGCGATCGAGAGCAATGTTGCCAACCCTAACCCACCCCAAAGCAATTGGCTGAGGGCCGTAAGGGCTTGGCTAAAGTAACCAGAAACAATCTGAATTTTGGCGATCGCCACAGGCCGATTGCTCGACATCAGTGGTGCATAAACTGTGTTGAGTCCTGATTGAGGCTCGATGCGATAGACAGATTGACCTTGGCGAATTTTGGGCAAAACTTCGGTGCTGAAATGATTGGCTTCCCAAACATCTAGCTTCAGATCGCTATGACTCGCGACGATAGGCTGACCTTGCAGCGAGAAAATCTTCAGCTTGGTGGTTGGTTGAGAAAACGTGAGAAATTTCTGTAACCAAACTGCATCCAGAACTTGTCCCACAATGAGCGTGCCAGGTGAAGCTCCCTTGCCATCACTTTGATAAATAGGCGCGACAGACAGCATCAACACTTGACGTTGCGGGCCTAGCTTTGCAGCAGAATTGCTCTGAGCTTGAGGCGCTACATCAGTCTGAATTAAGTCTTGGGTAGTTTTTCCAGTTTTAACCAAACGACTGATGCGCTCTTGCACCGCAGGCAACTGTAACTCTGCCCCCCGACTGCCTAAAACATCTCCAGCTTGACTTGTAACTTTTACCGCATCTACGTCCGTGGAGAAAACCAATTGATCGCTGACTTCCTTAGTGATCCAAGCTCGGTTGCGCTGTTGTACCGCATCGTACAAGTCAGTCCAGAAGGCATAACCTGCGGCTAAATCTTGTAATCCTTTTTCGCTAGCAGCCGTATAACCTCGAAAGGCTTGGACTTGATCATTCAACCGCACTTTCTCTAAATCCTTGAGTGGCTGATGCCCAAATTGCCAAGCAGCACCCACCAGAAAAATGACGGGAACTAGCGAGGCGCCAAAGGTAAACACCAAAATTTTGGGTTGGAGGTGATGCAGTCTCTCCACCCATTTGGATTCAGCTTGTTTGAGTCGAGAAAATAGCAATTTACTTAAATGTGTTGAAGAATACGGCTGACAAATTGTTAATAAAATTCCACGACTCACACCCTGTACCTACGCTTCACCCTATGGAGCATCTGACCACGTAAGTCCTTGATGTTTCAGAACTTTCCGTCCACACTGTACTCCTACTGATCAGCCCGCAACTCACGAAAAAGGGTGAAAGCTAAGCCAAGCCTAAAGTCAAATCTTGGAATGAGTCAAGGCCAATTCGGTAAGTTGATGGCTTTTAGGATTCGTAGCGAATTTTCAAAATCAAATTAATTGATGACAAAACAAAAGTAACCGAGTTAGCAATAATCACAGGCAAAGACTGAATGTAGAGACCATAGATCAACCAAAGAAAAACTCCGGTGGAAAACGTAATCAGCATCCATAGCGAAACATCTTTGGCGGATTTAGAGCGCCAAGTTTTGAGCAGTTGTGGCAGAAAAGCGGTAGTCGTTAAGGCGGCAGCTACGAGACCCAGCAATGTCACAGCATCCATCTAGCTTTTTCCCTCAAACACATGAATTCTTCCCATGCCTGATCATGCCAGCCTGAGGAGGATCTGCGTCTTCCAGATTAAGCAGCTTGGCTTACACGGCCAAAAATTGTTGAATTACGTCGTTGCTGAGTTCTTGGGTGGAGCCAGACGCGACAATGCCACCTTTTTGCATGGCGTAGTACCAATCGGCTTGACGGACAAAGTGGAGATGTTGCTCAACTAGCAGCACCGAGATCCCCGTTTCCGCAATGATCCGCCGTACTGCCGCTTCGATTTCCAAAATGATGGAGGGTTGAATGCCTTCAGTGGGTTCATCTAAAACGAGTAAGCGGGGTTTGCCCATCAAGGCACGGGCGATCGCCAGTTGTTGTTGTTGACCACCACTTAAGTCTCCTCCTTGTCGGGAGAGCATGGTCTTCAGTACCGGAAACAGCTCAAAGATTTCGGCAGGGATTTCTGCCTGCTGCCGAGTTTTGCGATCGCTACAAGCTTCCAGACCTAACAACAAGTTCTCTTTCACGGTCAAGCGAGGAATGATCTCTCGACCTTGCGGCACATAACCAATACCGAGCCTAGCTCTTTGGTCGGGGGATTTGGAGTTAATCACATTTCCCGCTAAATAAATGTTGCCGCTCCGGGGTTGCAGCAAACCCATTACGGTCTTGAGCAGGGTGGTTTTGCCCACACCATTGCGCCCAATCAAGCAAACCATCTTGCCCACTGGAACACTAAGATCAACCTGGCGCAGAATGTGGCTCTCGCCGTAGTAGACGTTAAGGCCCGCAACCTGAAGCATGGGAGACGGAGTTGTGGCGATTTCTGGGGCGATCGCGGTGTTAGCTGAATTCATCATGTGGCGCTGATCTCCTCTTTAACCGCTGCAGCAGGCATCTCTGACTGTTGACCTAGATACACTTCAATCACACGCGGATCGCTTTGTACTTCTTCGATGGTACCTTCGCAGAGCACCGACCCCTCGTGCAGAACGGTGACCTGCCGAGCAATCTGGCGCACAAATTCCATGTCGTGCTCGATCACCAAAATCGAATGACTTTCAGCCAATGCCAACAGTAGATCCCCAATATTGGCAGTTTCTTCATCGGTCAGACCTGCCACAGGCTCGTCTACTAACAACAAATCTGGCGATTGCGCCACGAGCATGCCAATTTCTAGACGCTGCTTTTCACCGTGGGAGAGCAACCCCGCTAAGCCATCGGCCTTGGTCGCTAAGCCAATGGTTTCTAGCAATCCGCCAATTCTACGCCGCTCTGCCGTAGAGGCTCGCCCCCACAAAGTCGAGAAGACAGATTTGGCCCGACTGCCCGCGATCGCTAAGTTATCTCGCACCGAGAGGTTGAGATAGATGCGGGGAGTTTGGAACTTGCGACCCACACCGAAACGGGCAATCTGATGCTCCGAGAGCGATCGCAAGTTGCGGCCCTTAAATAGTACTCGCCCTTCAGTAGGCTTGACTTTACCTGTGATCACATCCAGAAAGGTGGTTTTACCTGCACCGTTGGGGCCAATCACCACTCGGAGTTCGCCAGTGTCCATGCTGAAGTTAAGCTGCTTCAGAGCTTTGAAGCCATCGAAGCTAACGGTAAGATTCTCAATTTCCAGAATTTTGCTGTTCATGGAAGGGTTGGGTGGGAGATAGGGAAGGGGGTTGGGGGGTAGGTCTAGATGGATAGCGCCTAATCATGTTTGCTAAGCTTTTGACGTTCTTGCTCAACGTCGGGATCGGTTTCGAGACTGGGATAGGTCATGACAGCGGGGCGGCGGCCTAAGAGCGATCGCAGTTGTTGCATCCCTTGGTGGCGCAACCAACCGACCAAACCGTTGGGCAGCACCATCACTACCAGGAGAAACAAAGCTCCTTGAAAAAAGAGCCAAATATCCGGAAAGCGTTCGCTCAATAAGCTTTTGCCATAGTTAACGAGGAGAGCACCCAGTACAGCACCGACTAGAGAAGCGCGTCCTCCTACGGCAACCCAAATCACCATCTCAATCGAGAAGGCAATATCCATTGCTTTGGGTGAGATGATGCCCGTTTGCAGGGTAAACATAGCTCCCGCCAAGCCTGCCAGACCTGCGGAAACTGCAAAAACCAAAACCTTGAATCCGGTGGGATCATAGCCAGAGAAGCGCACCCGGCTCTCGTCATCTCGAATCGCCACCAACAAGTTACCAAAGCGCCCCGTGGTCAGCCAACGGCAAAGGGCGTAAGCGGCGACCAACAGTAAAACAGTGACGACATAGAAGATAAATTGGGTTTGGGGAGCGCTGACTGTAGCTCCAAACAAAGTGCGGAAGTCTGTGAGGCCGTTGGTGCCGTTGATGAACTTCTGTTGACCGTTGAAGAGATTGAAAAAGATGATTGTGGCGGCTTGAGTGAGGATCGAGAAATACACACCGCGAATGCGATTGCGGAAAACTAAATATCCCAGTACGGCTGCCAGCAACCCCGGAATCAGCACGATCGCGAATGCTGTAAAGGGAAATGAATAAAAGGGTTGCCAAAACACAGGAAGCTTGGTGACGCCATACAAGCTCATGAACTCTGGTAACTGGATGCTGGCATCCGGTGGAATCTGCAACTTCAAGTGCATAGCTAAGGCATAACCGCCTAAGGCAAAAAATACACCATGCCCCAAGCTCAGTAAACCTGTGTAGCCCCAGATTAAGTCAATCCCTAAGGCTGCGATCGCCAGCGCTAAAAATCGCCCTAACAAATTCAACCGAAAACCAGTCAGTAAAAGCGGCATCACTAAAATGAGGCCCAGCGCGATCGCGCCCACAATGCCAATTTCCATCAGCAGTTTGCGATGCCTGCGCCAATCTATCCCTCGATTCCCAATTGCTGTCTCCACAACCCCAAGCCTCTCACGTCACCCAGCCAAACTCAATCCAGAATCTAAAATCGGCAATCCAAAGCTGCTATGCGTCCACCGTTCGTCCCTTCGGCGGAAACAGACCTGCCGGGCGCACTTGCAGAAACACCACAATCAATGCAAAAACCATTACCTTGGCCATGCTGGTGCTAGAGAAGAATGTGAAAAAGTCAGCCAATGGGGGCACCGCCGTCAACAAAGGACGAAACGCATCGGAGCCGATCAGATAAGTTAAGGTGCCGATCGCCATTGCGGCCACAATGCTGCCGACCAACTTACCAACACCACCCACAACGACCACCATGAACGTATCCACAATGTAATTCTGTCCAGTGTTAGGGCCCACGGAACCAAGTAAGCTCAGGGCACAGCCCGCCACACCCGCCAGCCCAGACCCCAGCGCAAAGGTGAGCGCATCTACCTTCTGAGTGGGAATGCCCAAGCAAGCACTCATGCTACGGTTCTGCGTCACAGCTCGAATTCGCAGCCCCCAAGGCGATCGCTGCAAGAACAGATAAATGGCAACGACGCAGAAAATAGTCAAGGCCACAATAAAGAGGCGCACCGAGGACACTTGAAAGCTCCCCAACGAGAAACCACTGCGAAGCCACTTAGGCGCGGTGACATCTACGTTTTGTGCCCCAAACCAAGGTTTAGTTACAGCCAGCTTATAAGTTTGGCTGAGGATATTGCCTGTGACCGCAGAAATACCAAACGAGATCGGCAACAGTAGCGCGATCGCCCAACCCCGTAGACGGTGCCAATCCGCACGACGAGACAGCAGCCACATTCCACCGAAAAAGAAGAGGCAAAAGAGGGCTAGACCAATCACCAGCACCCAATTCACGCTCCGCACAAACTGCTGCAAGATCAGGCTCACGCCCCAGGTGGCTAGCAAAGTTTCTAGAGGACGGCCATATAAATACCGCACCACCCCTCGTTCCAAAATTAGCCCCATTAAAGCCGCGACCAAAAAGGCTAAAGGGAGAGCAAAGAGAATGTAAGTTTCTAGCCAGTCACCCCCCAGGCTCTTGAACACATTCTGAACCACAAAGGTGGTGTAAGCCCCCAACATCATCAATTCCCCGTGGGCCATGTTGATCACGCCCATGAGGCCGAACACAATGGCGAGTCCCAGTGCTGCTAGCAACAACACCGAACCGATGCCAATGCCACCCAAAATCCCATCTACCAATCCCGTCAGCAAATCTCTCCCTCCTGCGAGCTGGGATTCTGGAAAAGAATTAACCAAATTCTTTTCCAGAATCCTTTAGCAAAGCGGCACGTAGTGCTATCTAAAATCCCAAATCTCTAAGTGGTCTTGTACTTGCCACCCTTGGCTGGGTCAGACCAATCACAAGCGAAGCCCTTGGTTTCAGCTACATACTGGTTCCAAGGCACAGGAGCTACGGCTTTGTCGGTAGAGGAGACAATCTCAAACAGACCATCGTCCCGCACCTCACCAATCCGCACCACTTTAGACAAGTGATGGTTGGCAGCCAAGCTGACCTGTCCTTGTGGAGCATCAAAGGTTTGGCCAACCGCAGCAACCCGTACCTTCTCCATGTCATCTGCTGTAGCGGCCTTCTCAACCGCTTGCTTCCAGATGTAAACCATGATGTATGCTGCTTCCATCGGGTCGTTGGTGACGCGATCGCTGCCATACTTGGCTTTGAACGCCTCTACAAACTTCTTGTTGGCAGGAGTGTCTACGGTTTGGAAATAGTTCCAAGCGGCATAATGACCCTTGAGATATTCCGGTCCGATCGCCTTGACTTCTTCTTCCGCAATACTGACGGACATAGAGGGATATTTATCTGGCCCCATCCCAGCGCCCTGCAACTGCTTGAAGAAGGCCACGTTGCTGTCTCCGTTCAGCGTGTTGTAGATCACGCCGCCGTTAGGTAAAGCTTGCTTGATTTTGGCAATGATCGGCGTGACTTCTGTACTGCCTAGAGGCAGGTAGTCTTCTCCGACAACCTTGGCACCTTTGGCTTCTAGCTGCGCTTTGATAATTGTGTTGGCGGTGCGAGGGAAAACATAGTCAGATCCCACCAAGAAGAATTCTTTGCCTTTGTTTTCCAGCAGCCAATCGACCGAGGGTTCAATCTGTTGGTTGGGAGCCGCTCCGGTGTAAAAAATGTTTTTGGAACATTCTTGCCCTTCATACTGCACTGGATACCAGAGCATATGATTCTTCTGCTCAAAGACAGGCAAAACTGCTTTGCGGCTGGCA
Organism: Trichocoleus sp. FACHB-46; assembly: GCF_014695385.1. Lineage (NCBI taxonomy): Bacteria > Bacillati > Cyanobacteriota > Cyanophyceae > Leptolyngbyales > Trichocoleusaceae > Trichocoleus > Trichocoleus sp. FACHB-46. The sequence continues at coordinate 213,219 of NZ_JACJOD010000008.1, forward strand.
GAGGTCCAGCAGCCAAAGATAGTCGCGACCTTATCTTGGTCAATTAGTTTAGTTGCTTTCTCAGCGAAGGTAGGCCAATCAGAAGCACCATCTTCGACGATCGCTTCAATTTGTTTGCCTAAAACACCACCTGCTTGATTAATTTCTGTGATCGCTAATTGTTCAGCATCTACCACGCTCTTTTCACTAATGGCCATGGTGCCGCTTAGCGAATGGAGAATCCCAACCTTGATGGTGTTGCCGCTACCAGCGGCGGCAGGGGATGCTGCTGTCGTAGGGGAAGCACTCTCGCCTGCTTGAGGGGTGGGATTGTTGGCGCAAGCTTTTAGCAGAATGCTAGTACCAAAAGTGGCTGAGCCGTAAATCAGAAACTTGCGCCGCCCAAACTGCCTTGCCATGTTGTTATTATTCTCCTCACTCAATCTGCTAACCGGTGTCGGAAGTTACATGATTAAAGTGAGATATTATGGCGGAGCTTCTGAGGCTAATTGTATTAGCTTATACAAAATTCCGATAGCAATAAATGTTCTTAGTCTCAAACCCTGAGCTTTGCGTGGGTTAAGTCAAAATAACCCCATGATTGAAAGTTCAAAGCGATCGCCAAACTCTACATACTTCTACATATTCTCTGTAATAAAATTAATCACCTGCTCTAACCCCGTCTGAGTTTTTAGATTGGTGAAAACAAATGGCTTCTGACCTCGCATTTTTGTGGCGTCTCGCTCCATGACGCCTAGGTCAGCCCCGACGAAGGGAGCCAAATCAATTTTGTTAATCACCAATAAATCTGATTTGGTGATTCCTGGTCCTCCCTTGCGAGGAATCTTGTCTCCTGCAGCCACATCGATTACGTAAATGGTGAGATCAACTAATTCGGGGCTGAAGGTAGACGCGAGATTATCACCCCCGCTCTCCACGAACAGTAAATCTAAGCTCTGGAAGCGCTGCTCTAGTTGAGCGATCGCGGCTAAGTTGATCGAGGCATCTTCGCGAATTGCGGTGTGAGGGCACCCTCCGGTTTCTACCCCAATGATGCGCTCTTGCTCCAATGCCTGATGCTTGACCAAAAACTGCGCATCTTCTTGGGTGTAAATGTCATTGGTGACTACCGCAATATTGTATTGCTGACGTAGAGCTTTACATAGCGTCTCTACCAAAGCAGTTTTGCCAGAGCCTACTGGACCTGCGATCCCAACCCGTAGTGTACTCATCTGGAATTCTCCTAGCCAGATTAAAATTATATTCTCTAGATAAATTAAATATTTGGTCTAAGTATTTTCTGTCGTTGCGAATTGTGACTGCACCCAGTCAGAAATGGCTGAAAAACTTCTGAGGAGCATTAAATTTTGCAGCACGAATTCTAATCTCAATCCTCCGGCATCAAAAATTTAAGATCAGGGCACATTTATGTGTATGAGAGCAAAATTTGGCCAATGTCGGTAACCGACCAAAACTTTAAGATAAGGTTAATTTGTATATTAGATAACCATATGTATCAGTACCCCATCAAAGTGCTGTTGGTTGAAGATGACGAGGACGACTACGTGCTCACGCGATCGCTCCTCTCAGAAATTGAGGGTGATAAGTTTACCCTGGAATGGGTCCAGACCTATGAAGCGGCGCTGACTGTGATGGGGCAGCATCGGCATAGTATTTATTTAATTGACTACCGCTTAGGGCTTCATGATGGCCTAGAGCTGTTGCAGGCGGCGATCGCTCAAGGTTGCCGCGCTCCCATTATCCTGCTCACCGGACAAGGTGATCAAGAAATTGATCTAGCGGCGATGCAAGCGGGTGCGGCGGACTATCTAGTTAAAGGTCGAATTGATGCTGCTTTATTAGAGCGAGCCATTCGTTACGCGATTGAACGGAAGCGCACCCTAGAAGCCCTCCGAGCCAGCGAGTCGCGTCTGGAAGGAATTTTAGCTTCCCTCGAAGATGTAGTTTGGTCGGTTTCGGCTACAACCTTTGAAACCATCTATATTAGTCCTGCGGCTGCCGCGCTCTACGGTCGTCCTGTAGCGGAGTTTTACCAAAATCCCCGGCTGTGGCTGGAAGTGGTGCATCCAGAGGATTTGGAGCAGGTCAAAGCCGCATCAGAGCATCTGCTCAAAGTGGGTTTCAAGAATTTAGAGTACCGAATTCTCCAGCCTACAGGCGGAGTGCGCTGGATTCATGACCGGGCGCATGTAGTCTACGACGGAGGCAGCCAAGGCGATCGCATTGATGGCATGGCCATTGACATTACCGAGGCCAAGCAAGCTGAAGCTTCCCTCAAGGCAATTGTCCGCGAAAACAGCCAGTTGGCTTCTGCGATCGCCAATATGACGATTGGGGTGGTGATTACAGACCCCAACCTGCCCGAAAACCCAATTATTTTTGCCAATCCCGGATTTACCAAGATGACGGGCTACACCCCTGAGGAAGTCTTGGGCCGTAATTGTCGGTTCTTGCAAGGCGCTGACACCAATCCAGTTCATGTCGATGAGATGCGGCATGCGATCGCGACCCATCGCTCCATTACGCAGGTGTTGCTGAACTATCGCAAAGATGGCACCCCCTTCTGGAACGAACTCACCATCAACCCCGTGTTTGATGCTGATGGCAAACTGATCAACTTCATTGGCTTGCAAAATGATGTCACTGGCCGCAAGCAAGCCGAAGCAGCCTTGCGAGAAAGCCAAGAGCGCTACGCCTTGGCAGTTCAGGGGGCCAACGATGGCTTGTGGGATTGGAATCTGAAAACCAATGAAATTTACTTTTCCCCTCGGTGGAAATCGATGTTGGGTCATCAAGAAGATGAAATTGGCAGTTGCCCGGAAGAGTGGCTGCATCGAGTTCATCCCGAGGATGTAGAGCGCTTGAAGGCTCAGATCGATCTGCACCTAGAAGGGCTGTCACCCCACTTTGAAAGCGAGCATCGGATGCAGCATCAAGATGGTTCCTATCGTTGGATGCTGAGCCGAGGACTAGCTGTGCGGGATGCCGATGGCAAGATTTCGCGCATGGCGGGGTCTCAAACCGATGTCACCAGTCGCAAGCAAGTTGAAAAACAACTTCTGCATGACGCCTTCCATGATGTTTTGACAGGGCTTCCCAACCGCGCCCTATTTATGGATCGCTTGGGGCTGTCAATCGAGCGCTCGAAGCGACCAGGCAATAACTTGTTTGCCGTCCTCTTCCTAGATCTAGACCGCTTTAAGGTAATTAATGACAGCTTGGGCCACATGATTGGCGACCAACTGTTGATTTCGATCGCTCGTCGTCTGGAGGCTTGTTTGCGGGGAGGAGATACCGTGGCTCGCTTGGGTGGAGACGAGTTCACCATTCTGCTAGACGATATTAGCGATCTCGATGACGCGACTCGGATTGCCAACCGCATTCATCACGCCCTCCAGTCTCCCTTCAATCTGCAAGGCCAGGAAGTTTTCACCTCGGTCAGTATTGGCATTGCTTTAAGTGAAACTGGGTATGACTGGCCGGAAGATTTGCTGCGAGATGCCGACACTGCCATGTATCGAGCCAAATCTCTGGGCCGCGCCTGCCACAAAGTGTTCGATCGCACCATGCACTTGCGAGCTGTAGAGTTGCTCCATCTAGAAACCGATTTGCGGCGGGCGATCGAGCGGCAAGAATTGCGGCTGCATTACCAACCCATTGTGTCGCTCACCACGGGTAGAATTCATGGCTTTGAAGCCTTGATTCGCTGGCAGCATCCAGAGCGCGGTTTAATGTCGCCCGCCGAATTTATTCCGGTAGCTGAAGAAACAGGGTTGATTGTTCCCGTGGGGCTTTGGGTGTTGCGCGAAGCTTGTCAGCAAGCGCAAAAGTGGCAAAAACAGTTCTCTACCAGTTTCCCTCTCACCATGAGCGTGAATTTGTCTGGCAAGCAATTTTCGCAGCCCGACTTGATTGGGCAAATTGAGCAGATTTTGCAAGCCACCGCTTTGGATGCGCGGAGCTTGAAGCTGGAAATTACGGAAAGCGTGATGATGGAGAACGCTGAATCTGCCACTAAAATGCTGCTGAGGCTCAAAGCCTTGGGTGTGCAACTACACATTGATGACTTTGGCACTGGCTACTCATCGCTGAGCTATCTGCATCGCTTTCCCATTGATCAACTCAAAATCGATCGCTCGTTTGTGAAGCGCCTGGGAGCCGATGATGAAAGTGCCGAAATTGTGCGGGCGATCGTGACCCTGGCGCATAACCTGGGTATCCATGTGACGGCAGAAGGAGTGGAAACCGCCGAACAACTGACGCAACTGCGGGCTTTGGAATGTGAATACGGCCAAGGTTATTTCTTCTTCCAACCCCTTACAGAGGCAGTCGTCGAGAAACTGATTTTGACAGAGCAGCAGTGGTCTGAAAGTTGTGAATGTCTAACTTCTGAGTTGGGACAAACCACCCACAGCGATCCAGCCTTGTGCCGATCGGTAAATTTAGCGTTGCCTGGAATCAATCCAGAAGCGCTACGAGTCATCCCGGAAGCAGTGCCAAAGCCCTCTAGCTAACGCTGCTGGCCAATCCTAGCTGGTGCAGCTTAGTCTTCTGAGGGCAACTCGACAATTTCAAACCAATATCGGCCCAAAATTTTCATCACTTCTACCAATGACTCAAAAGTAACAGGCTTAGTAATGTAAGAGTTGGCTCCTAAATCGTAGGTGCGATAAATATCCTCCTCGGCTTGAGAGGTCGTGAGAACTACAACGGGGATTTGGCGCAGTTCTGGATCAGCTTTAATCTCTTGCAACGCTTCTCGACCATCTTTGCGCGGCATATTGAGGTCTAGCAAAATTAAACCCGGACGCGGCGACTGAGTTTGGGAGTCAAACTTACCCCGATGGTAAAGATAGTCCAGCAGTTCCTCTCCGTCTTGAACAAAATGGAGATTATTTGCGAGGCGACATTCTTCTAGGGCTTCACGCGCCAGCATGCGATCGTCTTCATCATCGTCGGCCATCAAAATGGTGATGGGTTTACCAGGGAGGTTGCTAGCGCCTTGCTTCATAGAGTTTGTTGAATCGGGAGCGTGACAATAAAGGTGGTGCCTTGGCCCAGGCTACTTTTAGCTGTGATACTACCTCGGTGGCGTTCAGCAATTTTGCGACAAATGGCGAGTCCTACCCCGGTACCTTCATAGTCGCTGCGGCTATGCAGTCGCTGAAACACAGTAAAGATGCGATCGAGGTACTTTTCATCAAACCCAATGCCATTATCTGTGACGAAAATTTGACAGAACCGACTATCAGGAGCCTGAAGCGGGGTTGGTGAGTCGGCAGCCTCTAGGAGCTGAGCTGAAATGCTGACAATCGGACGGCGATCGCTTTGATGAAACTTTAGGGCGTTACTAATCAGATTTTGGAATAGTTGCCGCATCTGCAAGGGATCAGCTTCTATCGTCGGTAAATAGTCAGCTTCGATACATCCGCCAACTCGCTGGATCTGCACTTCGATATCCGATAAAACTTCTTGGACGATGGTGCCGAGGTCTACAGGAATGAAGGGCTGGGCTTTAGTCGTCACTCGTGAGAAGGCTAACAAGTCGTTGATCAGCGTTTGCATCCGCTGAGCGGCATTTTGCATTCGCTCTAGATAGTCTTTACCTTCGGGAGGCAGAGAATCAGCACATTTCAGCTTCAAGCGATCGCCAAACGCCTGGATTTTGCGGAGTGGCTCTTGGAGGTCGTGGGAAGCGACAGAGGCAAAATCTTGCAGCTCTCGGTTGCTTTGCTCCAACTTAGCTACCAGTGTTCCCAGTTCCTTTTCAGCTTTGCGGCGTTCACTAATTTCTTCCGCCAGTTCAGTGTTAATGGCGACGAGTTGCTGGGTACGCTCCTGCACTCGCTGCTCTAGCAGTTCATTGGCGCTTTTGATTTCCCAAAACTTCTGAGTGAGGCTCGCGGCCATCGACTGAAAATTTTGCACCAGCGAATCTAACTCGGTTACAGAGCTACGCGGCCACCGAGTCAACTCACTCTCCAGCAATCTGTAAGGCAAATTGGTTGTAACGTCAGCAAGTTTTGAGAGGGGATTGATTAAGCTCTGACTGATCAAGGTGGCAAAGATTAAGCCTGTTCCGGAAATGAGTAATAAGATGGTCAAATTTTGGGTATGGACTTGCTCAATCCGGTGAACTTGAGGTTTGGCAGGTAGTTCTACAATCAAGGTCCAAGGCAGTTGGGGGGCGATCGGAGTTTCTTGCACAAAGAATGAATTGCTCCACCGCACCATGACTAAAGGACTGCCAAGGACAGGAAACCACTGGTAAGTTCTAGGCCCAATCGCTTGCACTTCTCCTTGCTGCTTCCGATTGAACTGTGGTGTGGCGACTCGACTGGCATCCGTGCTAGCAACCACGCTCTGAGCCGCATCCACTAAGGTCACCTGGAGTCCTTGCTCGGTCACATGCGATCGAATCATGGCACCCACCCCAGTGTCAGCATCAATTTCACCCAAAACAAACCCAGAGAGAACCCCACGCTGCTGAATGGGAGCACAGAGCCAAAGATGAATGCTGCCAGGGGTTTGCTGCTGAGCGCCAAGGGTGAAAAGCTGAGGCTGAGATGTAGCCTGAAGCTGGCTGAGCCGCAGCGTGGAGGGCAGAGCAGAATGGGTAGTGTCTACTTGAGCCGTAGCGCTGAGCGTGCTCAGAATCGGTATGCCTGCCCGATCTACTACCGACAAATTAACAAAGTCAGGGAAAATATCTTGCGTGAGTTCCAAGCTTTGCCGCAAAGCTGGAGTAGTCTCAAGGGGAGTGCGGGCAGCCAGTTGGGCTAGCTGTGTCACCGCTGTGAGGCGTTGGTTGTACCAAGCTCGGACCTCAACCACCAAATTAGTAGAAGCAACGCTTAATTCCGCAGCAGATGAGGTTCTGATGTTATCCATGACTTGACGGCCATCTAGAACCATCAGCATCAGGGTGGGGAAGAAAACAAAGGCAACTAATAAGTTGAGGAGGGTTTGCTGGAGAGAGAGGGTGCTAATGGCTTGGGGGCGACCGACCCAGCGATGAATTGGTAAGTGAGTCAGTATCAAGTTGGCAATTAAGGCATTGAAAATACCATTGGCGGGCTGCTTCAGCAGAATGATGGTGGTTTGAATGGCATCCAACTGTAAGAGGTTGCCGTAAAACAACCAAACCAACGGCATGCCAATCAGTATCCAGAAGAGAGCGTCCAGTAAGACGATGTTTTGCCGCCGTCGATGAAAGAAGATGCCTACAAATAAAGCTTCAGCAGTAAACGTGACGATGGAATAGGGATGGTGCCAAAGGATATAGGTGCAAAGACTAGCCACAAAAGCGGCAACAGTGCCCCAGATGGTGCCATATAGACAAACCACCATCCAAGTGGCAATGCTGCCAAACAAAAAGTCGATATTGAAGAAAAAAGACCACCGCCAATAGTTGCCGAGGTAGCCAGCAATCACCAAAAAGAGGAGTCCCAGGATGCCTCGATAACGGATCGCCCATTGTTTCAAATAGGAAAGTTTGTGCAGATCCATAGCTCCTACCTTGTCGTCCTACAGAGTTGAGGAGAGTCGGCAGCGTTAGCCCCAGCAGACAGCTACATCAGCTCATATCCACTTAGTAATTCCTAATCTTGTTGAATTTGTACCTAGTCTTAGCTAATCGTTACTAGTGATCACTATGAATTACTGGTTACACAAAGTTGTGACTTGGAAGAACTTCTAGCTGCGAAAGAGACGGCTGTACTGCACTTCATGCGCCATGCTGGCGATCGCTAGGCCCCAGCCACAACTGCATAAATCTTCATCCTTCAAGACTAAAATTGCCCCTGTGGCATCACTCAAACAACTCTGTAGTTCCACTAAAAGTCGCTGACCCGCCGTTTGTCCTAAGGGAATTAGTTTGACGCCTGCATTCATCAGGTTGGTGGCCCAACTGTGGAGATAGCCTAAAACTGCTGCTTCGGGGTCAATCTGCCAACTGGCAGCGGCAATGCCAAAGGCGATCGCGAAATTACAAGGTTCCCCACAGGTCTGAATTACAGGTGCTAAGTTTGGCTGGAGTTCTTGAAGTAAGCGGCCTAAAGAGTAGCCCATCTGCCAGCTTTGTTGGCGCAGTTCTTCTGTTTCTCTGCTGGCTGAGAGCCAAGCGTTCCAATGACGCAGGGCAGGGCGATCGCCAGCTTGGGTGGCCTGATAGGCGCGGATCATGAGCGCTGCTTCGAGGCGAATGGCACCCACTTGCAACTCCTGTTGTAGCCAGTGTTCTAGACTCAGTTTGTCTTTAATGATGCCTGCCTCTACGAGTGCTTCCAGACCTTCTGAGTAACTGTAGGCTCCTACAGGTAAAGCAGAACTAGCTAGTTGGAGCAAACTCAGTAGTGCTTGAGGTTGCAGACTAATGGGCATGGCTAGGTCCACTGTGCCCATAAGCGCCAACTTCTGGTTGAAAGGCTGCGATTTCTGCGCTCACCTGTAGTCCCAGATGCTCCAGCATCGATTGGAGGACTGGATCGGGAGAGAGACGCAGATAATCCGCCGTGATTTCTAAAGCAACATGACGATTTCCTAGGTGGTAGGCTGCTCGCAGAAGCTCCAGAGAAGTCTGCGCTTTCACGGTCAAGACGGGTTCAGGCTTAGCGGCAATCCGCACCAAGACATCCCCAGTTTCGGCTTGCAGCAAATCTCCATGATGTAGCACTGTGCCGCGCGGCAACTGCAATCGCACGCTCTGCCCCGCTTCTGTAGCAAGTTGATAGCGGCTGCGGGCACGCTCCTCTGCGGTGAGGGCTAGGGTGAGATCAACGGCGATCGCAACATCAGCAGATAAACGGTGGGTCAACGTCAGCATGACTCAGAACAGTGTTTCCAGGAGATCAACCTCACTCCTGCTTACTATAAACCTCTACGTTAATTGCTTTGAGCCGTTGCCCTCATTTTTTCGGGGTGGTACAAAGTCAACCGAAATCCTGCCAATTGGAATCCTGGCTGATCAGAAAATGCCGCCTCTATGACAGAGAACAGCATTTTAAGTCTTAAATTGATGCAGTTATCAACCAGGTTTATCTTAAGGATTTCTGAAGCAGGTGGAAGGGCTAAATTTTGGCTGGGAAGGGATTAAGACTTCAGGCCAGCCTCGATCCCCTCTCTAAAGATTGTTCATCTTCGGCGCTACATCTAAACCATCAACTGGGTGAACATTTGCCGTTCTGAAGTCATGCAGCAGAGGTGAGTTTTGTTGCTGCTCAAAATTTATCTAGATGGCTTTTGTAGCTCCAATAACTCCGCTTGAACTCGCTTCTCTAGATTTGGATCACTCTGAACATTCACGGTAATGGCGTTGAATTTGTCAATCGTCAGGCCGTTGCCCTCAACAATTTTTTTAGATTTGTTGCAGTACTCAACTGCAATTCCGCGAACGTTTTGGGGCAATCCTTGTAAGCTCTTGGGTCTATGACAAGCGATCGCCGGAATGCCGCTAGAGCCGACAAGTTTTTTAATGTCTCTGTAAGAGACTTGGCGCACTTCTTCTACCGCCAACACAGCGCGAGCGTAACTTTTGAGTTCTGCTGCACTGGGTGCCGCTTGAGCCACAGCAGCCGTACTAAACATTTGCTCTGGAGAGCGCTCTGATAAGCTAGGAACCCAGCCAGAAGCAAGGCCAACAGCGGCTAAGAAGCCAATCGCGAAGGACTGTGAAACCAGTTGCATCCGAGGCTGTTGCAGTTTAGCAGTCAAGGTACGAAGCATTTGAGGGTGAAATGGCACGAGGGAACGGCAAGAGTTCATCATAATCCGATGTGACAGAACAAAAACTAGAACAATCCCGAATCTATTCTTGTTGAACTATTTTATATAGACTAAGTTCCAGGTGTGGGATAGACATTTGAGCAATGTTGCCTCCTCACAAACCAGACAATTAAACCCAATGGATGGCATCGCTTAGCGCTGGTAGATTTGACAAAGTTCAACCACTTTAGTTTGTAGAGTGGCAAGCTCTTCTGCGCCTTGCTTAAGGCTCAGTTCTAGTTCCAACAACAGGGGCAATGTTTGCTGGAGTTGCTGAGAGGACAGCCCGCGCACTTCTTGTTGGAGAAAATAAATCCGTTTGGGATTGCTGACTTCGGCGGCTTGAGCGATCGCCCGCTCATCGCGTTCCCCAGCTTCCTGCATCAATTTGACCCACAACCAAGTGCGAAACTGGCCGATCAAAGTCGCTACAACCCGCAGCGCTGGTTCATTGTGACTGAGGAGACCTGCCACGAGTTCCAACGCTTCACCGACTTGGCCTTGGCGGATCGCAGCGGCCAATTGCAGACTGTTTTGAGTATTAACCACAACCAATCTGGCTACGACTTCTGCCTCTAGGGGTTGAGAGCGATCGCCCGCATAGAGCCGTAATTTTTCTAATTCACTATAGAGTTGTCGGGAGTTGTTGCCAACCGACTCTGCCAAGAGCTCCATGCTGGGCTGCGTTAGCGCCACCCCTACTGTTTGAGCCACTTGGCGCACCTGCTGGAGCAGTTGATCTGTTTTCCAAGGCGGAATTGGCGAGAATTCCTTGATCTCGGCATATTTCTGGAGCAATTTGGTGGACTTGAGCCGTCCGTCTGGTTTGTTGCGGGCTGTCAGCAGCAAAACTGAGGCATCCGGGATGGCAGGCAAAGTGCGCTCTAGCTCTGCTAAAACGGTTTCTGGACATTGCTGTCCCAGGGTAGTGTTTTCGAGCCAAACTAATCGTTTCCCCATCCCAAACGGGGGTGTCATTGCTTGCGTGAGCGCCTGAAGAACGGCATTGCTCTGCTCTGCTGAAATCTTGTCGAAGTTAAAGCTGGTCCAATCTGGATCGAGGGTGCGATCGCGCAGGGTTGTAACAGCTTTTGCGATCGCAAAGTCATCTTCTCCCCAATAGAGGTAAATTGGCATACAGAGCACCTGAACGCGCGAGGCGATCGAGAGTTGGACGATAATTATCAAACTTATGTGAATCGAGTGCTACGGCTACCTCTGCCAGAGACTTATAAATCTCAATTGCAAAATATTCAAGAGTCTCCCAAGTTCCAACTGCAAGAAGTGGGAGGCGAGCGGCAGGCAGTAGCGTTTCCGGGTTACACCATAGTCACCCCACCAGAGGGCGAAGAAACTGAAAATCAGGCTTTCTACGCTAATTTGCAGGCGCTCCAAGCGCAACTCCAGCAGCAGCTTGATCCTAATCTATTCGTGCCTCTACCGCCGGACAGCTTCCACCTCACCGTGGCAGACCTGATTTGGGATCATGCCTATCGTGATGCAGCCAAAAACCCAGACTTTGAGCAGCAACTCTGCGATCGCATGGCTCAGAGTTTTCAGCAGTACCAACGGATGCACCCGCAATCCCACCCTGTACGCTTACAAGCGGTGGGCTTAATTGTGATGCCACGAGCGATTGGAGTTGGCTTGGTTCCCAAGGAAGAAGTCGCCTACGAGCAACTACTGCAACTCCGCCGAGCGATCTACCAAAATCCTGGCTTGATGGCTTTAGGAATCGAGCAGCAATATCACTTCACGGCCCATGTGACTCTAGGCTACTTCGGTAGCATTCCGCCTGAGCTAGACCGCGATCGCCTCAGCGAGCAATTCACCCAGTTGAATCAGCAGTGGATCACAGGTGTGCCTCAGGAGATGTGGGCCTACCGCGCCGAACTCCGAAAATTTGATAACATGACACGCTATTATCGAGAACCGGATTGGCCCAGCCTCGAAATTTAGCCTTGTAATTTAGCCCTCTTACTGAGCTACCTATGAATTTGCCCATGCATCCCATCATGCAGCAGAGCTTTGCGGTGATTGACCAGGAAATCGGGGATCACAGCTTTAGCGCGGCTGAATATGCGATCGTGCGACGGGTGATTCATAGTACGGCTGACTTCGACTTCAAGCAACTGCTCCGGTTTAGCCCCGGAGCCATTGCCACTGCGATCGCGGCTCTTCAACAGGGCTGCCCGATCATTACTGATGTCGGCATGGTGAAACAGGGTGTCGCTAATATGGTGGCGCAAACCTTCGGCAATCCATTGATCAGTGCGGTGGAGCAAGTGACAGAAGCTCTCCCTGGGAAAACTCGCACCGAAACTGGATTGCTTGAATGTTTGCAGCGGTTTCCCCAGGCGATCGTGGTGATTGGGAATGCCCCCACCGCCTTGCTAGCCCTCTGTCAGCAGCTACAGGCACACCCAAGTACTGCTGATTTAGTGCCTGCTTTAGTGATTGGAGCCCCCGTTGGGTTTATTTCTGTCGTGGAGTCGAAAGCAGCGCTAGCCGCTACCTCCATCCCGCAGATTCGCGTCGAGGGGCGCAAAGGTGGTTCCCCGGTCGCAGCAGCGATCTTAAATGCCTTGCTAGTGTTGGCTTGGGAGCAACAGCCTAAACCGCTAGAACCAAGCCACGTTCTGGAGGCACTAGAACCAAACTGCGATCGCGCCCTCTTGCCGACTCATTCGACTAATCAATCTCATTAATTAACGAGCCAATGACTCCCATCCATGTAGTCGGAATCGGCTTAGATGGAGCCGCTGGTCTTAGTCCTGCCGTTCAGAAAATAGTGGCTGAAGCGACGCTGCTGGTCGGAAGCGATCGCCATTTAAGCTATTTTCCAGAACACTCAGGCGAAAAACTGAAGCTGGGAGATTTCACCCAAGCGATCGCGACAATCCGCCAACATTTAGCCGCAACTGCAACCGCAACGCCTCTTCCTAGAATTGTGGTCTTGGCTTCAGGTGATCCCCTCTTTTTTGGCTTGGGACGGTTGCTGCTAGCCGAACTGCCAACCGAACAATTAACGTTTTATCCGCATCTCAGCTCTGTCCAACTTGCCTTTAATCGCGTCAAAATTCCCTGGCAAGATGCTCGCATTATTAGCGCCCACGGACGTTCCTTAGAGGAGCTAACTCAAGCCATTCAACAAGGTGTAGCCAAAATTGCTGTCTTAACAGACAACACTCATTCACCCGCCGCGATCGCCCAGCTGCTGCAAAGCCTCGACCTGCCCCAGCGCTATCAAGTTTGGGTGTGTGAGAACTTAGGTAGCCCTGAAGAACGAGTGCAAGCCTGGTCTCCAGAAGCGTTGCGATTGGAAGCCTTTGCTCCCCTGAATGTCGTGATTCTACTGCGCTCCGGAAGCCATACAGAACCTTTAGACCTCAAAACTTTACCCCTGCTCGGCCTGCCAGATTCAGCATTTATCAGCTTTAGCGATCGCCCCAACCTCATGACCAAGCGTGAGGTGCGGACTTTAGTGCTCGCCGAACTGGCACTCCAACCCGGACAGGTAATTTGGGATATTGGGGCAGGCACAGGCTCTGTCTCCATTGAGATCGCCCGTCTCATCCCAGATGCCCAAATTTACGCCATCGAAAAAACTGCGATCGGAGTTAGCCTAGTGCAACAAAACCGCGATCGCTTTCAAGTAGCAAACATCGTCGGTGTTCATGGCACTGCGCCCGAAGCATTGCATTCACTTCCGGCTCCCGATCGCATCTTTATCGGTGGCAGTGGCGGCAACCTGAGCCAGATTCTGGATGTCTGTGCAGCCCATTTAGCGCCTCAAGGTGTCTTGGTTCTAGCCTTAGCCACCCTGGAGCACTTGACTCAAGCCCTGGCTTGGCTAGAGCAGCAAAACGCCCCAGCTCAACCGCCAGCTTGGCAGCATCACCTACTACAAGTTCAACTCTCGCGGTCAGTCCCCGTCGGTCCTCTCACCCGCTTCGCCCCTCTCAACCCAGTCACCTTAATCACTGTCAGTCGCATTGCTTAGTAGCGGTTGGCAATGAAGCCCCCAGCACCCAACCACCAAAGCCCCACCCCAGTTCCAACCAGAAACAATAGACCCATCACTCCTGCCAGTGGCTGCTGGCCTAACCCAGTCATCCAAGTTGGCCCCTTACCCGTATAAGCGATTGCCTGAGCCGCATCTAAGCTGGCAATGCCCCAAATCCACCCAGCATGTAAGCCACAAGCGAGTCCCAAACTACCACCATCCACTTGGCGGGCCAGCACCAGCACCATGCCCATGAGCCAAAGTCCGGGTAATTGGGGAATATTCTCAGGCCCTTCCCAAACCAAGTGCAATACCGCAAAAATTCCACTAGCGATCGCGCCTGCCAGCCAAAGCGAGTAGTCTTGCTGCAATTGATTCAGAAGAAACCCGCGAAAAATTAGTTCTTCAGTCACACTCACCCAAAGCCCTAATACCAGCGTTGGTAGCCAGATGCGCCAACTCCAGCTGCTAGTTTTGCCAGCTTCAGAAACAGAATTTTGTCGTGAAATTTGAGAGGATAGCGGCCACTGAATCCAACCTAAAGCTACTTGGAACCCGAACAAAACTGCTAAGCCTAAAATACCTAAAATCAGCCCTAATCCTGAAGAGCCGAAGAAAGCAGCCGTTCTAGTTAAGCCATAACCTGAGAAAGGCACCCCTTGAATTCGAGCAAACCCCCAGAGAATTAGAGGGGCAATTAAATAAAGGGGAGCAAGTAAAGGTAATTTTTGTGAGGGAGTAATGGGTTGAGGAGGTTGCCACTTGAGCGCGATCGCTAGCGGAATTCCCAAGGGCAACCAAACCACGACCCAAACGATAAAAAAAACAACTGCCTTAATGATTGCTGATGCTTCTATAAAAGACGAAATCATCAGGTGAGTTGCTTGATCTAACATAACTAGAGGGCACGACGAAGAGAAACAATAGAACTTGGGAGTTCAGCGTTAGTGAGGAGCAAGGGCATGACAGGTAAATGTCTCAATCCATCGTTAAAAAGATGTATTTTTTAAGCTCATGAAGCTAACAGATTGGCAGAAATCTTAAATTTAATGACTTGTGCACTACCAATCCTGACGTTTCTCGATCCGCAACCCCAAGCCTGAGTGGCTTCATGTCATTGATTAATTGACACCTCAGACAGGGTTAAGCAGAAATTTACCTGTTAACTCCCGCGATCGCTCTATTAATTGTCTTCATGCCTGAAGCAAACTAGAAGAAGTATTTATTCCTCGTCTAGCTCATCATCATCGACTGCCCTACCACCATTGCGATCGGCATCTACCTGAATCAGATGAATGTGTTTGTAACCAAGTTTGATTTCAAACTCATCACCTGGCTTTAATCCCATTGCCTGGGTGTAAGTTGCACCAATGACAATTTGGCCATTTTTGTGCACACTAACGCGATAGGTCGGTTCTCTACCACGGCCATCCTTCGAACCTTCAGGGCTTAAAGGAATACCCCTAGCAGCCAGAAGTGCATCATAGAAATCAGTCAAATTAACCCGAGTCTGGTCATTTTTTGTGACCGTGTAGTAACCGCAGCGCTTTGCCGTTTCCCGCCGAGGTAAGTGAGAAAGTTCTTTTACTTTTTGCAGTAGCGCTTTGCCCGTCAATGGGGCTGTTGGCGTTTCAGTTTCAGTCATCACTTTGCAAAATATCCTTTGCTCTCTAGGAGGGTAAATAAGAAATGCCAGTGTGTGGCTTTATAAAAAATATATCCTCTAATCTATATGTTTTGACAAGACTTTTACTAATTAGTTTTATCACTAATATTTGGAGGTTCGCTTTACAGATTTTTGTGTCAATGCTTAACCTTTGCTCAGCCAAAATTTCCGATGACGAGTATTTTAGAAGATTTTATAATTGGATGCACGATTTCAATGAGCTGTCAACCTGAGAAGTGTTTATACAAGTTATGATCCCGACTCCTGCTTCTCCTCTGGAAAACTCACTAGTCGCTCTAATTAGCAGGAAAGGACAGTTCGTCACAAACTTCTAAACTATGTTTTCTCAGGAAAATTTCATCTTTGCAATGTCGAATGCACATCGCCTAGAGCAGAAATTGCAAAGGTAAGGGTGCTCTACGGATCGTGATGCCGGTAAAGCACTGTTGGGGTCGCCTAGGTTAGAGAAGTTCAGGATTAAACTAGAGTTAGGGCAGGAAAGCTACTCATCAACAAAGTAGTGAACTGCAAGTGACGAAGCAGGCGGAAATCTTCTTGCCCAAACTCTAAATTTCAGTGATTTCTTACTTTACCCTGCAAATTTCAAGGCTTCGGTTTTAAGCATGCAAGTTCTCTTTAAAGTAGACCGACAGAGCCAAAATGCTCCAGCTTGGGTGCAGACTTACACTCTTGATGTTGATCCTGGCATGACAATTCTTGATTGCTTAAATCGCATCAAATGGGAGCAAGACGGTAGTTTAGCTTTTCGGAAAAACTGTCGCAATACAATTTGTGGCAGTTGCTCAATGCGAATTAATGGCCGTTCCGCATTGGCTTGTAAAGAAAATGTGGGTCATGAATTAGCTCGACTGCAACAAATTGCCAGTACAGCAGCATTAAACTCCCAGCCTGCTGAGAGTTTGCCAGAAATTACGATCGCGCCGATGGGCAACATGCCTGTGGTGAAAGATTTAGTGGTCGATATGCAGAGCTTTTGGAGCAATTTGAAAGCTGTCGATCCCTACGTCAGTACTGCGGCTCGGCAAGTCCCAGAACGGGAGTTTTTGCAGACCCCGGCTGAGCGATCGCGCCTCAACCAAACGGGCAACTGCATTCTCTGTGGCGCTTGTTATTCCGAATGCAATGCCCGCACCGTCAATCCTGATTTTGTCGGCCCCCACGCCTTAGCCAAGGCTTACCGCACCCTGGCAGACTCTCGCGACGTCAAGACCGCTGAGCGCCTTGAACAATACAATCAGGGGACAGAGGGCGTGTGGGGCTGTACTCGCTGCTTTTTCTGCAACTCGGTTTGCCCGATGGACGTGGCTCCAATGGACCAGATTGGGAACATCAAGCGAGAGATTCTAGCCAACCCTTCTGTAGAAGATAGCCGCCCAATTCGGCACCGTCGCACCTTGGTTGATTTGGTGAAGCAAGGAGGCTGGGTAGATGAGCGCCAATTTGGTCTGCGGGTCGTAACCAACTCCTTCCGGGATCTCCGAGGTTTAGTCACGATGGGGAAACTGGGTTTGCGGATGGTGCAGCGAGGCAAGTTCCCCTTTACGTTCCACGCTTCTGCTGGGGCTCCCCAAGTGCGATCGCTGATTGAGTCAGTGCAAAATTTAGCGGTAGAGTCAAAGCAGGTTAATTCCCAGCCTTAATCTGCTGATTCATCACATTCTTGCTATGAACGAAACAACTTCTACTCCCCCCCAGCCTACGGCCCCCCAAGCCACCCTAGGCGCTGACAACCGCTTTGAGCCTGCCTTCGGCTGGACCTTCTATGCGGAGCAAATCAACGGGCGATTTGCCATGATCGGCTTTGTCGCCTTGCTAATTCTGGAATTCTTTACGCATCAAGATTTTTGGACTTGGTTGGGCTTGCGATGAGCGGGGCTCGCTTACCTCTGGCTGCTTTGAGGAATAGCTTAGGGATGGGCTAACTCCTCACGATTGGTTTTGAGTTGTGAGGCAATCAAAGGAACCTTAGGAGCTAAGAAAAAGCCGATCAGACTAGCAAATAACACCGGGGTCAAGGTGCTAACTCCGGTTAATTTTGCCAACAAGATCGTAGTACTGACCGGGGTGCGAGTGACAGCTGCATTCATGCCTGCCATCGTACAAATCATGGCTAAAACTGGATTGACACCTGGAACTAACAGGGCGATCGCTTTGCCAATACAGGTGCCCGTAAAGAAAATAGGGATAATGAAGCCGCCCCGCCAGCCTCCTGTGACTGTAATGCTAATAGCGGCCATTTTGGCGCAGGCTAAGGCTAAAAGGGCTGTTGCGGTGAATTCAGTGGTGATGACGACACTGAGTTCGTGGTGGCCAAAGAAGCGGGTGAGGGGAAACAAAGTGGCGATCGCACCCAGTCCCAAACCTGCAATAGTCGTGCGGACGTAGATCGGTCCTCCGAAGCGGGCAAAGAACTGGTCACACAGCCGAAAAATGGTGATTAGCAGCCATCCTGCTGCTGCGCCAATAGCGCCATACAAAATGGCTAAAGCAAAATCGTCAATTTGGTCCAGGTTGTACTGGGGAAACTCCCAAGTTGGGGCCAAGCCTAAATGGGTAATCCCGGCAAACACAATGTAGCTAGCGCAACTAGCCACGATCGCTGGTAAAACCGCTTCGTAATACTCCGCCACGTGTTGATGATGCAAGATTTCTAGGGCAAACATGGCACCACCCAGAGGCGCACCGAATAAAGCAGTAAAGCCAGAGGCCATGCCAACTAAGCTCATGGTGCGGAGGTTTTCGCCTTGTAGCTGCCAGCGATCGCCCAGCCACGTCCCGACTGACCCAGTTACTTGCACTAGCGGAGCTTCTGGACCCGCACTCCCCCCGCTGGCAATGCTTAAGAGAGAAGACAAGATCATGGCAGGATTACGGCGCATATCCAGGCGTCCGCCTTGAAAGTGAATATTGTCCACAATCACAGCAATTTCACCTGGATTCCCTAGCCAGTAAATCACCAAACCAATTAGCAAACCCGCCAGAGGCATGATGAACAGAAGCACGGGACCTGTGAAGACCTCTAGGGCATGGGTCAGGAGTTCTAAAACATTCCAGTAGAGTGCCGCAAAGAGGCCCCCAGCCGCACCCACTGTCATCCATAGCAGTACCCAGCGAGACATGGTCAGGGGGTTGCGCTCACTCAGTTGAGCCAGCCAAGGTACTGCCCAATATGGCTTGGTTGCCCCTGTCGATCGCCGCTGAAATGGCACCGCTACTTCCTCCTGAAGAAACGCTTAAAAATGTTCAGTAGTAACCAAAATAGCGTGAAGCGGGAGCAGTATGGTGACGGCTCCCGCTTCAGGGCTGGTTGATTAGATTTAATTTAGGGATGGAGGAACTTGGCTACTTAAGTTGGGTTACTCAGGTTGGCTGAGCCACAACCAGCCACTCAAGTTGCAGCTTAATCGAAGTTAGAGGAGTTATCTCCCTCATCATCTGGGAAGTTAATGGGTTGGTAATCTACATAATCGCTCGGCTCCGCGTCTACGTTCGAGCGTCTTGAAGCACCCGAATTTTGCGGAGGACGAGGTCTACGAGTTTTTGGACCCCCATTGGTATCTCGATTGGCAGGACGAGAGGAGCCGTTACTGTTGGGGCGCGTTGGCCTTCTAGCAGGGCGATCATCCAAATCTACTGAAGCGTCTGAAATGTCGCTGTCTTCAACGGGTCGGCTTTCTGGACGAGGGCGAGGTCTTCGGGAACGCTCTCCGGGACCCAGTCTCTCATCTCGGCTAGGACGAATGGGTTGACGACGAGGCAGATCCTCTTCGTACTCATCTTCACGGGTCGCATAGCTGTCTCTAGAGCCGCGAATGCGCCGCCGATTGGCCCACTCTTCGTCGAATTGCGTTACGTCATCCAACTCAGCTTGATACACCCGACTCACGGGTCGCTCATCATCCACAATCGGAGTACTGCGTTTCGCTTGCTCAGTCGCAACACCCCGTAACCGAATGCTCTCTACAGCAAAGAAAATGGTTGTCCCGGCTAATAAAAACTGACCAAATTGTAGAATTGGGTCTTGTCGCCAGCCCTGGAAAAAGAGAATACCACCGCAAAGGAGCCCCACGGCGGCAAAGAAAATATCATGATCGCGGGCTAGACCTGGACGTACTGAGCGCAGAAAATAAAGCGCTGCTCCAGCGATAGCAAGAGCAATGCCCACCATGCTGCTCCAGCTAAGTCCGACGTTTACCATTGCCTTTCTCCTAAGTCAGTCCTATGTTAGCGAGTCTTGCTAAAAACCTCCGCCCTATGCTAGGTAAGCTGATTTTGGCTTGCCAGCGATCGCTGAGGGCTAACACTCGTAGGGTAGCGAACTTGTCTTGATTCTAGATTGGGTGCGATGTCGCACTAGGTTGCACTAATTATCTCTAAGGTAATCCATAGCTGAGCATAAAAAAACCTCAGTCTGTTAGCGTCAGACAACTTAAAGTTGCCTCTAACAGGGCTGAGGTTGAAATAGGCTGGCTTGAACTGCTGAAGCAGTCTGAGGGAAGTTTCAAAAAATGCTTGAAATCTTAGCTTTACAAATGAGTTCAGCCAATTAAGAGCGCTGAATTTTATCTTTCTGGCTGATGACGATCAGCCCTACGGTCGCGGGAATGACTACGATGGCAGCACCCCAAACCAGGCTCCATAAGAAATTAGCGAGTGAAGGAGTCATAGAGAGTCCTCGTCCTTGATTACAACCATGAGTTAGTTTTCATAATTGTAATGGTTTGTCATACCTTAGAGAAGTCACGCGCCGCTTTTGGCACTTTGCTCTGAGCAGTTTAAGAATGTACTTAGAAGCAATTGGATCAGCTAGAAGCACTCTGGTAGAGGCGATCGCTGCCTCAGACGGGCTCACCTACAGGTAGAATTAAGGAGTGAATTTAGTTACAAAGCTTAAAAATCCTCTACTCAACTCCGCGCTTATGACTTCTGCTGCACTTGCCACCTGGACGCTTGGCCCTTTATTGGGGTTAATGATCTTTTTATTTATCTTTCGGATTGTTCTAACTTGGTATCCCCAAGTTAATTTGAACCAATTTCCCTTCAATGTAGTGGCTTGGCCCACCGAGCCTTTCCTGCTGCCTTTGAGAAAGCTTGTGCCCCCAATTGGGGGAGTAGATATTACCCCGATTATTTGGGTGGGAATTTTTAGCTTGCTGCGCGAAATCTTATTGGGCCAGCAAGGACTCGTGACCATGCTGCTGCACTAGTCATGGTTCTGTAAACCTAGACCTCCGGAAAGTAGGGCGATCGCTGCTTCGGGATAGCTTGGTCGATACTTGGCATAGTCAACCGCCCTGTCCGAGAAACGGCTTAAGGGCTTGAGTGTATGGAGTGGGGCGGTGTCCATTACTTTGAGTTTTGCATTACATCAAGCACAAAGTTGGTGTAAACCTCGCCTCGGTTGAACTCTGGGGTTTCCAAAATTCGCTGATGGAAGCCGATGGTAGTGGGTAGGCCTGTCACAGCGCATTCCCGTAATGCCCGTTTCATGCGTCTAATGGCAGAGGGGCGATCGGGTGCCCAAACAATCAACTTGCCAATCAAGGAGTCGTAGTAGGGCGGAATGTCATAGTCTGTATACACATGCGAATCCATCCGCACACCGGGTCCCCCTGGTGGCAAGTAACCACTGATGCGACCTGGACTGGGGCGGAAGTTAAAGTCTGGATCTTCTGCGTTTACCCGACATTCGATCGCATGACCTTTGAGTACCACCTGCTCTTGGGTCAGTCTGAGTTTTTCCCCCTGAGCGATGCGAATTTGCTCCGCAATCAAATCGAGTCCAGTAATCATCTCTGTAACTGGATGCTCTACCTGAATGCGGGTATTCATTTCCATGAAGTAGAAATTCCCCGTTTGATCTAGGAGAAATTCAACCGTACCCGCTCCCACGTAATTGATCGATTGAGCTACCCGAACCGCTGCCGCTCCCATCTTCTCGCGGAGTTCTTGGCTCAGGGCGGGACTTGGCGCTTCTTCTAACAACTTTTGGTGGCGGCGCTGAATGGAACAGTCGCGCTCGCCTAAATGGATGACATTGCCAGAACTGTCAGCCAAAATTTGAAATTCAATATGGCGGGGTCGCTCAATAAATTTCTCTAGATAAACTCCACCGTTACCGAAGGCTGCCTCAGCTTCACCTTGGGCAGCCATGAACAGTTTGTTCAGCTCGCTTTCCTCAAGAACTAGTCGCATCCCCCGACCGCCACCTCCGGCAGTCGCCTTGATCATGACGGGATAGCCAATTTTGCGAGCGATCGCTAAAGCTTCTTGGTCATCTGTCAGAAGTCCATCGCTACCTGGAACCGTAGGTACACCAGCGCGCTGAGCGGTCTCCTTGGCAGTAGATTTGTCGCCCATCAAACGAATCGCCTCGGGCGAAGGCCCAATGAAGGCAATTTGGTGATCCGCGCAGATCTCCGCAAAGCGGGCGTTCTCTGCTAAAAAGCCATAGCCTGGGTGGATGGCGGTGGCATTTCGAGTCAAAGCTGCCGCAATGATATTGGGGATGTTTAGGTAACTTTTGCCACTGGGTGGTTCGCCAATGCAAACAGCTTCATCTGCTAACTGCACATGGAGCGCATGGCGATCAACCGTAGAGTGAACCGCAACTGTCGCAATCCCCATTTCTTCACAAGTCCGGAGAATGCGGAGGGCGATTTCCCCTCGATTTGCAATCAGAATTTTTGAAAAAAGCATCTTCCAGCTTTAAGGTCAATAAATGAGTAAAATAAAGCTTTCTGAGGCGCTCTGGAAGACACCTTGACGGCGAAACCAAACCCAGGAACTTACACGAAAACCTCAGACCGGAAACTGATCGTATCACGCTGGGGTAGCTTAACTAAAGCGAAGTGCGCCTAGAACTTCAAGATAGAGTTGCATTTCCTTCATCTGCACTGGGTTGCGATCGCCTCTGAAGAAAATATTTCAGAGTTCTTCAAAATTTTGATCCAAAAGTCAGTTTATGAGCTATTCTAGGTAACCGGAGGAAATCAAGGGCATTTGCACCTTGGCAGCCTCTAAAACCACGCGGATGTGGTGGAATTGGTAGACACGCACGCTTGAGGGGCGTGTGGCTCACGCCTTGCGAGTTCGAGTCTCGCCATCCGCATATTTAACCATTCTGTGTTTTGGAGTTTCAGCTCTCTATTTCTTGATTCTTTGCCTCCTAAGCATTTCCTGTTTATGATCGGAGGAAGAATGAAAAGATTTGTAAAGAGCTTTGACTTCCACTATTAAACCTAACAAAAGCATTACTCTACCAGCGCCCTGGTACGCTTTAGATCCTCTCTGGCAGGATGAGGGCGTGGGCATTCAACAAGGATTGCCGCATGCTCAGTTAGCTCCTGCTTGGCAGATGCTTTTGTTGGGAGACGGTTCTCCGACCAAACATCTACAGTTGCTAACGGGTGAGCCTACTGAAGTAGATGTGATTGATATGTCCTTGATTGGTATGGACTCAGATGGAGCGCCCGCTCAAATCCAACTGATTCCAGGACCCCGTTTAAGGAGACAAGTTTGGTTGCGCACAGCTTCCGGGCAAAGACTGGCCTATGCGGCTTCTTGGTGGGAGGCGAGCCATGTAGACGAGTATCTGCAAAATCGCTCACTGCCGATTTGGGCGAGTTTGGCCCGCTTACGCACTGAGTTATATCGGGATGTGCAAGGAGTTTATTACGGTCATTCTGCAGTTTTAGAGTCTGCGTTTGAGCAAACGGGGCCTTTTTGGGGACGTCACTATTTGTTCTGGCATCATGGACAGCCGCTAACGCTGATCTATGAGGTGTTTTCGCCTTATTTACAGCGCTATTTGGGAGCGATGAAGCTGGACTAACTCCGTCCGGCGGTCTTGATTTTCTTGGTTACTAAGAGACGGATAACCGCCCGAAATGCAGGGTTATCCTGCGTCTGCTCGGCAAGGAATGGGAACTCTGGGGGTTGAGTTTAGAACTAGTCCGCGTTCACAGCAATTCCCTCTCCAGTACTTGCCACCATGACTCAAATGCCCCTCCAGTGTCAGAGCCTGCCAGATCAGGTTGATTCTCTGCTGCAACTGTTGCACCACGAACCGTCGCTCCGTACCCAGCAAGATATCACCGTCATTCAATCGTCCCTGAAAAAAGCGATCGCTCCTAAATTCCAGATCGTGTTTGCGGGGGCGTTTAGTGCCGGGAAGTCGATGTTGATCAACGCCCTGCTAGAACGCGAGTTGCTCTACAGCGCTGAAGGCCACGCCACCGGAACCGAGTGCTATGTCGAATATGCCGAGCCAGATCAGGAGCGAGTGGTGCTCACGTTTCTCAGTGAAGCCGAGATTCGGGAGCAGGCTCAGGCACTCTGCCAACGCTTAGGGCTAACGGCAGCGATCGCTATTGATCAGCCGGAAGTAATGGGTCTGCTGCACCAAGGCTGTCAGGCAATTATTCAACAGGAAGGTGGCGAAAGTAAGTCAGAGCGGGCCAAGCAAGCCAAAGCGTTGATTTTGCTGATGGAGGGGTTTATGGCAAACCGCGATCGCCTACACCCTACCAATCACGCCACCTACTCAATGGAGCAGTTCAACTTCTCTAGCCTCAAAGAAGCCGCTAGTTTTGCTCGTCGGGGTAGCAATAGCTCAGTTCTGAGGCGGATCGAGTACTACTGCCATCACCCCTTGTTGCAAGATGGCAACGTCTTGGTAGACATGCCCGGAATTGATGCTCCGGTGAAAAAAGATGCCGAGCTGACCTACCGCAAAATTGAAGACTCCGATACGTCAGCCGTGGTTTGTGTCCTAAAACCTGCGGCGGCGGGAGACATGACCACGGAAGAAACCGAACTGCTAGAAAAGATGCGGAGTAATATCGGCATTCGCGATCGCGTCTTCTATGTGTTTAACCGCATTGATGAAACTTGGTACAACAGCCAACTGCGGCAACGGCTGGATGATTTGGTGTATGCCCAATTCCAAGATTCAAGCAGAGTTTACAAAACCAGTGGTTTGCTGGGCTTTTATGGCAGCCAGATTAAGCAAACTAGGGTTGGCGATCGCTTTGGCCTCGATTCTGTCTTTGCGGAGAGCATCAAGGGCTTGGATGGGCAGGAAGAAACGCCGCAGTTTGTGAATGAATTCAACCGTTACTGCGCCAACTCTGGCAAGCTGGCCTCCAGTCGCTTCCGCATTTCGGTCAACAGCTACGAAACACCCAACGAAAACTACGTGCGGATTCTGCAAGAGTCGGGCGCGCCTCTGGTGGAGCAGTTGATTCAAGACAGCGGCATTGAGGAATTCCGCACAGCGATCACCCGCTACCTCACCGAGGAAAAGCGCCCGCAACTGTTCGCTAACCTAGCCGATGATTTGCAACCGCTCTGTATTAATCTCCGCAATCACTATCTCGCAGCTCGGCGGGAGCTAGACAGCCAACCCCGCGCGATCGATGCGATGAAAGCTCGTGAACTGGAGCATCTGGGGCATGAGTTGAAGCAAATTGGAGCCGATTTTTCTCAAGCGATCGCCCAAGAAGTAAATGCGATCGCCGGAGATGTCACCAATGCGACGTTTGAGGCAGCGTTCATCAGGCTCAAAGCCCGCATGGTCAGCCGTCTGGATGAGTTGCTAAATACGTTCTCGGTGGCAGATGCTTACAGTCGCGCCACGCTCAGCCATCCTCGCAATGCCACAGCCCCTCTGATGGCGATTTTGGTGGAGGCGTTCTACTATTTGGCAAATGAGCTAGAAACCGTTTTAGTCGAGGCATCTCAAGCGGTAGTGGTTGCCTTTTTCCAATACTTGACGGAGCAGGTTCGCAAATCAGACTACTACCGCAAGCTCTATCGCTTACTAGGCAATGATGGCGGCATTGAGGCCCAACTGAAGCATCTAGAAGCGCAAGTCCGACACGCGATCGCGAACCAAGCTCGGATTGAGTGCGATCGCTATGTGCGCGAAACTCCGCAGTTTTTTGGTGATTCGCCGTTCTTTTTCCAACTGCGCCAAACGTTGCAACAAACTTCTCAAGGGTATGACTGCGAAAGTATGGCTGAGGCAGAACCCGCAATTCGCCAATTGCTGAAGCTAGATTTTGAGCCGAAGGTGTCGGCCACAATCCGCCGCAATTTCCGCCAAACGCTCAACCAAACGCTGAAAACTCACCTGTTGCCCATGGCGGAGCAACAAGCGGATGCAATTTTCCAGCAATATGACCATGCTCGCGCTTATTTGGAGCAAACGCTGGAGAAGGAAGCGGAAGAAAAAATCCTCCGCAATCAACGTCTCCTCACAGAAGTTGATCACAATATTGCCACTTATAACCAAGCAGTTGAAGCGATCAATAGCTGTTTACAAGCAATGCAATTACGCGATCGCCAACTCCCTTTTATCTCTACTCCTGATCTAGATCAAACGGTTCCTGCTGCTTACAACTCAGAAACTTTTGATTTTGGTTCAAGTAATGGGACTCAAACTAGTGTGACTGAGACCAACGCTAATTTGGCTTAAGTGTAGAAGGCCCCACTAGCCCCCCAAATTTGGGGGGACTGGATTCTTAACTTTCTCAAAGGAAAAACTAGATTCTTAGCTTCCCCCAGAATTGGGGAATTGAGGGGCCAGTGCAGAGTCTCTAAAAGTACAGTCAAGACCACTTAAAGCAACATCCGACACCCGTCTCCAAGAACTTTAGGAGTTAAGAGCTACATGGAAAACCAAGATTTTCTATCTGAGTTTGGTAATGAAGATGTGATTGCATTTGGTTCTGTTTTGCATAAAACAGGTAAATTCAAAAATGTCGTAAAAAACACATTCATGGATCGAAATTGGGTGCCAATAAAATTTAATACCAATCTAGGAGTTTCTTCAGAAAAGTGGCTTGAAGAAGGTGTATCTTGCGAAATTTTGAGACTTGGCGATAAATCTTGGCAGAAGGGAAAAATCAAAATCAGAGTCAGTGTAGAATTCTGCCCCGATGAGCCTGAAATAACAGAATCACCACTCGATGATATTCGGCAAGCGATCGCAGAACATTAATAGACAAATTCAGAATATGAGTAACTGGTACGACCTAAAAACCTTTGACAGCAAAGATATTGTTTCTTTTGAATCTCAAATCTTCAAAACAGAGAAACTTATTGAAGCCGTCAACAAGTCTTTCAATTCAAGTAATACAGGCTATTATCTAAGCGAAACTCTGGGACAACAAAAAATCCCCATCAATGTCCGAAGCTTTAGCCAGTCTTATCAAGAGGAATGCAATGAATGGTGGTTTAGTGAAGGGGGAGATTGTGAAGTTCTTAGACCTGGGCCTTAAGGCTGGCAAAAGGGAAAAATTAGAATCAGAGTGAGAGTAGATTTAGAGTTTTGCCCGGATGAGCCAGAAACTGATCAAACAGAGTCACCGCTTGATGATATTCGTCAAATGATTAATGAATAGTTACGGCAAGCTGAATAATGTGCGCCCGATGAAGACTATATTTTTCTCAATGTCCATCTAACCCAGAAATATCCATGAGTAATGATTTTCGAGAGCTTAACCCTCAATCTCTTGATAAAGATGCTGCCTTACTATTTTCTAACTCGATGTTTAAATTGGGGGAATTCCTGTCAAAGGTGCAAGAAACATTTCCTGTTCCTGGTCATCAAGCTTTATCCGCAGCATTAACCTCCAAGGGAGGTATACCAGGAAGTTGGCCAGACTGGTTTAAGTAAGGAGTAGATTGTGAGATCTTAAGACCTGACGCTAAAGGATGGAAAAAAGGAAAGCTCAGAATCAGAATAGCAGTAGAGTTTTCTCCTGATGAATCAGAAGAGGCGATTGAAAATGTTGATTTATTGAATGGCAAGGCAGAATTACCCCTGGATGATATTCGCCAGATGCAATCTCATTAATTTACATAAACAAATCTGAGAAAAAAGAATGAATAGTCAATTCCAAGTCTTATCTAATAGCGAAGTAATTTCTGTAGAGGAAGCTGATCAGATAGTAGTCTCGCATACGACATTCAAGGTTGGTGAATTTCTTGAGCTTTTGAAACGAGATTACTTGTACTCTGATGAGGCTGAAGAGTGGCTAGGTAAAGGTATTAGTTGTGAGATTTTGAGTCCCTCTAAAGGTTGGCGCAAGGGAAAAGTTAAGATTAGTTTAGCCTTCTGCCCTGATGAAACAGATTCACTTTTAGATGATATTCGTCAACAAATCTCAGAAGAGGGCGAGCGCGATTAACTTATGGAAAACAGCGAGAAAAACAAATTTCAAGCTTTGAAATATGATGAAGTACTTTCGATTTACTCCGAAGAGATTTCAGAATATTTAGAATTGCCGCGTACCCTTAGAGCAATTGAATTTATCGAAGCGATCGCCGAGAAATCCTTACCTTCCGATCAAGCAATTAGTGTCTTTGCTGAAGGCATGGAATGTGAAGCCCTCAAGTTTGATGGACAGGGTTGGCGTAAAGGCAAGATCAGAGTCAGCCTAGAATTTCTTCCTGATGAAATAAAGTCACCCCTGGATGATATTCGTCAGGCGATTCCTAACGATGTTTGGCAGGACCATTCGTGAGCAACAAGCCGTAAGCACAACATCATGAGCAAAACTCCT
Source organism: Trichocoleus sp. FACHB-46 (assembly GCF_014695385.1). NCBI lineage: Bacteria > Bacillati > Cyanobacteriota > Cyanophyceae > Leptolyngbyales > Trichocoleusaceae > Trichocoleus > Trichocoleus sp. FACHB-46. Next base: position 241,246 of record NZ_JACJOD010000008.1, read on the forward strand.
CGCATTCGGATTCCGCCAGAAGTTCGCAAATATGTGTTTGAGCGCGATCGCTATCAATGCCGAAGCTGTGGGCAGACTCAATTAGAGGTGCATCTCAGTATTGACCACATTATTCCACTGGCGCGAGGCGGGGCTAACGACATTAGCAACCTGCAAACGCTCTGTCTGCCTTGCAATCGTCAGAAACAGCATTATCTCGATCCGCGATTCCAGCGCCACTTCAACCTCTAGATACTCCAGCAGAGACAGCCATGATCCAACCTCAATCTTCTCTAGTGGTACCGATGCTAGCTCCTGAGGCAATCGAGTGCCTAGAAGGAGAGTTGGTGGCTGAAACCGAGGAGTTTGACCCCGCATTTGACTTTGCCGCGATCGCCAAAACGGTTTTGAAGTTGAGCGAGCCAACCGCTATTGAGGGCAACTCGCAGCCACTAGTCTTAGCTCAGCCAGTTGCTCAGCCCGTTTTAGAAGCGATGCAGCAATTGGTGGCAATTGTAGCCAAGTTGCGATCGCCCCAGAGTGGCTGGCCGAGCGACTTAGAGCCAACGGCTGAAAACTTAATTCCCTACGTCACAGAAGAAGCCTACGAAGTCTTGGAAGCGCTACAAACCAGCTCTCTAGGTTCGGATTCTGTGCCAGTGGTGTCTCCTGCAACTGCGACCCTACCAGACTATTTCTTGATTGAAGACTTAATTCCGCAGTGGCTTTGGTACATTGCCAAAAGCTCCTACGACTTAATGCGCCTGCTCTGTGGCGTTGAGGCGAAAGTGTTTCAGCCTGGGCAAGGTTGGCAAACGGGAGCTTTGCGTCTCGTGGCGCTGCTAACACTGAAGTTACCCCATGCAGAATGGGCCTTAGATTTAGCCACCAATCAGCCGCCTGCCAACAATCTGACTCAGCAAGCCCTGATTCAGACTGAGGGCGAAAATTTCTGCAATCAACCCACTTGGGCACAGTGCTTTACCCAGCAGTTGCTCCAGCAAATGCAGACCGTGACACCAGAAATGCAGCGTTTTACTGAGCCTACCGCAGTCGATTGTCTCCAACCCGGACAAGCTTGGCAGTCGGGCACCTTACAGTTGCAGTTTGCGTTTGAATTTACCGAGGGCACAACCCTCACTGATCTCGCAGCCCCCAACGGAATATCAGCATTTGAAACAGCCTTAAAAGTCAAGCTAACCGAGCCAGCAATCGCGCAAGCCTACTTTCAGACTCAGCTACAACCCCTGAGTGTAGCGATCGCTCAGGCAACTGCTGCGCCTGAAGCCGATCCAGCCTCTACTGATCTCTCTGCTGTGCTGCTACCGAGTGTTGTGGCAACTGCTGAGGCGATCGCCAAGATGATACCCAATGCCACTGAGCTAACACCGGATGGGCCGCTTCAGCCAGAAATTTGTGTGGATAGCTGGCTCCCTCAATTGCTGTGGCAGCTCACCAGCAGCGCTTATCAGACAATGCACCTTGTAGGCGGCATACCAGCGGAGGTACTGCAACCTAATGAGCTTTGGCTGACGGGGACTCTACGGTTGTTTGCCGTACTCGAAATTAGCGCTCCTCACTTAAACTGGCTATTCGATTTGTCAACTGGACAAGTACTCAAAGCCCTTCCCAATGCTTTGGCGGCCCAAACCTTAATTCGAGTTACTTCCGGCGCAGGTGGAAAAGAATTACAACCCGTAGCTACATTCCTCGCCCAACTACTTCAGCCGATTGAGGCGAATACACCACTCCTGCAACAGCTATTGCAGGGCACTCCCACCGCCCTACAACCACCTGTAAGTGATGCTTGGTCTGCTGGACGCCTGCAACTCAAAATTGGTCTTGAGCTGATTTCAGCTTCCGTCACCTAGGGGATTAAAGTGGATAAATAAAGCAGGAAAATGCCGCCTTTGTTCACCACGTCCTGCCTGAAGTAACCTGGCTGCTTCAAGCTCGCCTAGATGCCGATGTACACCTATGCTTTCCTCAATACACCCACAAGTGCCATCGAACTACCGTCTGGAATTGTGAGTGCTTTGGAGCTAGTGACTTGCGATCGCCTCTCTGCCCTAATCGAACCTGAGTTGTCTTTCGAAACGCTACAAGATCATGACGCTCAGTTAGTCCAAGCAGTTTTGACCCACGATCGCGTGATTCGAGAATTGTTTGAGCAAACCGCTTTATTGCCCCTGCGGTTTGGCACTCGGTTTTTATCCACTGAAGGATTGCTAGCCCATTTGCAAACCCACACCCAGGAATATCTAGAGAAGTTAGCCAGGGTGACTGGCAAAGCTGAATACACCCTGAAGTTAACTCCCTTAGTCTTAGAAATCGAAGCCACCTTGCCAACAGAGGCACAGGGGCGAGAATATTTTTTAGCCAAAAAACGTCGTTTCCAAAGTCAGTATGAGCAGCAACAGCAACAGACGGCTGAGTGGCAAACTTTAGTGCAAGCGATCGCCCAAATCTATCCGGGGCCAGTCTTGGGGGAAGCTCAAGATGGCAGCCAACGAGTATATCTGTTGGTAAGCGCTCAGGAAGGCCCCCAACTTTACGAACACTTGCAAACTTGGCAAATTCAATGCCCTCATTGGGAACTGACTTTAAGTGAAGCGCTCCCTCCCTATCATTTCGTTTAGCTTGAGCTTTAGAACAACAGCTCCGCTGCACCTTGAATCCGAGCGAGGGGACTAACTGAGCGGGGCAAGACTGGCAGATGAATCATGGTGTGTTGGGGCAAGGCATCAGCAGTCAGTTGGAGTTCTGGTGCAAAGCGGTTGTGAACCACGTAGCGTTGAGGCACCCCCATCTCCGCCAAGGACTGAGCTAAACGCTGGCCCTCCGCCACAATGGCCGATTGCGCTTGTAACACCAAAATAAACTCGGTGTATTTCGGGTCTTGGAGCCGTTTTTGTGCTTGCATCACTCGTTGCCGTAGCGATCGCAGACGACCCATAAACTCAGTTCGCCCTAACACATCTTGATACTTAATCCACAGCTTAAAAATCCAGGCTAGCCAATCTCCCAGAGCGGTCGGCATTTCTAGAAAGCGGAGTAAATGCCCAGTAGGAGCGGTATCCAAAATAATCAAATCTTGTTCTTGCCGCTCCAGCAAATCGATTACCGTGATTAGCGACAACATCTCATCAATGCCTGGTAACGCTTGAGCGGCAATCCGTCGCCATGCTTCGGGGCCGTAGGCAATACTCAACGTGCGATCGCCCTCTGAACTATCTCCACTCATCATCTCCGCCAGTTCCCACAGGTACTCCTCCCGGAACTGCTCTAAGACTTGACTAGCATCAATCTCTTGTCCAGTTAAGTTCTGGGTCAGAGCAGTCGGTTGGTGCCCTAACGGTTGTCCAAAGGCATCACCTAACGAATGGGCGGGGTCTATGGAAATCACTCGCACTTGGCGATCAGGATGTTGTTCAGCCATGCCCCAAGCGATCGCGGCGGCGACTGTGGTTTTACCGACTCCCCCTTTGCCCCCAACGAGTAAAAGTTGCCGACCTGCCGCCATAAAATCCTCGAAACCGGGAGAAACTTTGGTAGGCCATTGCACAATGACTGGCGGAGTGGAAACCACAACTTCTAAAGGCGCGATTTGAGGCACCAGATGATCGAGTGCGACTGAGCCGACAGGTTCCCCAAGTTGCTGAGGCACGGTAAAAATCGGCTGCTCACCCAGCGTTTGAAACTTGCCTAAAATCTCCTGCTGCTCATAGTAGCGATCGCCACCCTCAAGCGGTGTGAGAATGTGATTCACCAGCAATCCACCCAAGGGAATTTGCAGTTGGTTCAGTGCTTCTAGAAACCGCCGAGTTTCCAAAAAGCTCATGGGTTCCGCGATCGCCACTACCAAACAAGCAGTGCAGTCAGGGTTTTGCAAAAGCTGTCGCCCAGTGAGTAGCTCTGCCTTCATCTCGTGGAGAAAAGCATCGGCATCATCGGCAGTGTAGCGTCCGGTAAAGCTTTGGCTGAGAACTCGATGTTTTTCTTGAAATAGTTCTAGGGCTGCCAGCAACTCATCTAAGAAATCCACTAACTTAAACAAGTTAATCGTGTGGCCGCTAGGTGCCATATCCACCACCACGCGATCGGCTTCTCCTTCTCGTAGTAGGCGTTGAATTTCCAGAATGCCCATCAACTCATCAAGGCCAGGCCAACTTAAGTTCCAAACAGGAGATAAATCTTCTCCCTGGACAAAACTACCCCGCTCTACCAGGAGCTCCAGGACTCGACCATACCGAGCTTTGAAGTTTTGCAGGAGGGCAGCCGCATCCAGCGATCGCACTTGTAAGTTGGGTAAATCGGCTAAGGCATGGGATGTATTACTGGTTTCTACTTGCAGCACATCGCCTAAGGAATGAGCTGGATCAGTGGAAACTAAAAGGATTTGTTGGTCAGGAAACTGTTTGGCCCAGCGGCGAGCGAAACCGCAAGAAAGCGTGGTTTTACCGACACCCCCCTTGCCGCTAAAGAGAGCGAGTTGCAGGGAATCATACTGATGCATAGGCTCGTAAAGATTGTTACACCTGAATCAATGGGCCTGGAACCGATCGCTATCTCGCATCACCTCACTGGCAGCACAAGCATGGACAACTTATTCAAAGGGTTCGAGCAACTGATAGAACTCGCCAAAGCCCTAGAAGAAAAGGCAGAACAGGGAGAAATCAAAACAGATATTCAGTTTCGCTCCCGCAGTTTAAGTAGTATTCCCCGCCAAGGAAACATCCCCTCAGGTATGGGTGTGCGTCGTGGGCCTGTCACTTCTCCTAGCGCTGATGCAACATCTGCCCCACCCCCCGAAGTCACCGTCACGCCACCGACCCGCGATTCTAAAACTCCACCATTACAAACCGTGGGTGGATTAGCACCTGTCCTCAAAGAACTGCGAGAACTGGTAGAAATTCCCCTCAAGCGTCCAGAATTATTACAACGATTAGGCTTAGAACCCACCAAGGGAGTTTTGTTAGTAGGGCCACCGGGAACAGGCAAAACTCTAACTGCCCGCGCCTTAGCTGAGGACTTAGGAGTCAACTACATTGCGATCGTTGGCCCGGAAGTCATGGGCAAATACTACGGGGAAGCCGAAGGTCGATTGCGAGCCATTTTTGAAAAAGCCGCCAAATCAGCCCCTTGCTTGGTATTTATTGACGAAATTGATAGCCTTGCTCCCGATCGCAGCAAAGTCGAAGGGGAAGTTGAAAAGCGTCTGGTCGCGCAACTATTGGGCCTCATGGATGGCTTCGCCAAAGCCGAAGGTGTAATTGTCCTCGCTGCCACCAACCGCCCCGATCATCTTGACCCAGCGCTACGCCGTCCCGGTCGCTTCGATCGCGAAGTCCAATTCCGAGTGCCCGATCGCGATGGCAGATTGGAGATTTTGCAGATTCTCACCCAGTCCATGCCCTTAGATTCAGTGGACTTAGGGGCGATCGCAGACCTGGCAGTGGGTTTAGTCGGTGCAGACCTAAAAGCTCTTTGCCAAAAGGCTGCCTATAGTGCCTTGCGTCGCTTAGTCCCGTCTTTGGACGAACCCCTGCCCGAAGAAATGACCCTGACGCAGCAGGACTTCTTGCAAGCCATCAAAGAAGTCAAACCCGCCGTTCTACGCTCAGTAGAGATTGAGTCACCGGACGTAGCTTGGGATGACATTGGCGGCTTGGACGACCTCAAGCAAACGCTGCAAGAATCCGTGGAAGGGGCACTGCTTTACCCAGAACTCTACCAACAAACAGGAGCCAAAGCGCCCCGTGGCATTCTGCTTTGGGGACCACCAGGCACAGGTAAAACTCTTCTTGCTAAAGCCTTAGCTTCTCAAGCCAGAGCCAACTTCATCGCCGTTAATGGCCCAGAGCTGCTGAGCCGTTGGGTCGGTGCTGCAGAACAAGCAGTGCGGGAATTATTTGGCAAAGCTCGTCAAGCGGCTCCTTGTGTTGTATTTGTCGATGAGATTGACACCCTGGCTCCAGCACGAGGCCGCTTCAGCGGAGATTCTGGTGTGAGCGATCGCGTTGTTGGTCAACTGTTGACGGAACTAGATGGTTTGCAAGGCTGCCCCAACGTGTTGCTGATTGGAGCGACCAACCGCCCGGATGCCCTCGACCCTGCCCTCCTACGAGCGGGACGCTTAGATTTGCAACTCAAAATCGATCTACCGGATCAAGCCAGTCGCCTCGCCATTCTGCAAGTACATAACCAAGATCGCCCCTTAAAAGGCGTAGACCTAGCATCTTGGGCCGCACAAACAGAAGGCTGGAACGGTGCAGATTTGGCCCTTCTGAGTAATCAAGCCGCTTTAGAAGCTGTTCGACATTACCGAGCCACAGGACTTGCTGATCCTACCCAAATTCGGATTAGTAACGATGAGTTTGCCGCTGCTTATCAAGCTCTCGCCACCCAAAGACAAACCCCATAACTCCTCACGCCAACTCCATATCTCTTTCCCCTAAGCTCTCAGGTGCATGGAGTGCAGCTTTCTCTAAAAAAGCAGGTTCCTATAGGCAGCATTTTAATGATGAAGTGCTGCTTATTTTTGAGGTGGGAGCGATCGCATCCCTGAATCAATTCATTGCAAAAGCTTTTCCGAGCTTCACGCACTGTCCTCAGTACTTCTCTCAACAGCAAAAATTGCTGAGGCAGATTTTCCGTGTTTATGCTGGCCTTTTTAATACTTCAAATACCTATTCTAGCCTTGTACCCACATCCCAATCAAACCCTTGCTATGAGAAGGCTGTGGTGTTTCAGGCCCCAAAAAATTATCAACTAATACACCTAGGAAATCATCATGGCTGTTGAAAAAGTAAACTCCTCCTCTAGCTTGGCTGAAGTAATTGACCGCATCCTCGACAAAGGCATTGTAATCGATGCTTGGGTTCGCGTTTCTCTAGTAGGCATTGAACTGTTGGCAATCGAAGCACGGGTAGTCATCGCTTCTGTAGAAACCTACCTAAAGTATGCCGAAGCTGTTGGTTTGACCACTCAGGCTGCTGTTCCTGCTTCTTAGTAACTAGCTTGGGGGGTCTTGCCGACTCCCCATTCTTTCATTTCACCCACTTTTATTTCAGTTGCTCTCTCGGCTTGTAGAAGGAAACTCGCGATGGTTGCTCTGAGACATTTATGGCAAGAACAGCGGCGGCAGCGTCAGCAGCAACTAGCTCAGCGTCAGCAACAAGTTCAGGCGACTTTAGCGGCAACGCGGCAACAACGCCAAGTAAAAGCAGATCAGCTGCACCACAACCTCGCTACATTCCGCGCTGACCTAACTGAAGAGAGCGAGCTTTGGCAAGCCAATCAACATTTGTTCCGCCTGCAATTACAACAATCAGTCCAGGCGTTGCAACAAGAAACCCAAAATTTTTTGGCTTACAGTCGCTTAGAGCGTCAAATCCAAGCTGAGGAGATAGCTGAACAATTAGATACTTTTGTACAGCAGCTCCAACAGCAGACGGCTGATTTCTTATCACTGACTGCCATAGAGCGATCGCTGATGGCTGAGCAATTAGCCCAAGAACTACGCCAATTCCACTCCAAGCTAAATGCCAGTGTTACCCTGCTGCGCCAAGAGATCCAAACACGAGTTTCTACGCTGCAACAAGAAACTCAAGCGCTCTTATCAACCAGTCAGCATGAACGAGTCTTGATGCGAACCCAACAAGCAAAAGAACTCACTACCTTTGTCGAGAAACTCAGTGCTGATGTGCAGAGCTATTTGTGGGAGTTGGAGCTACTGCGAGAAGACCGAGCCCAACAACTACAACAAACACTTAGTCAAAGTAGAAGCGATCGCCAAGCCCGTGTCGCAGCTCTATTCCAAAGCTTCGCCACCTTTCGCACTGAACTACAGCAATATTGCACCCACTTGCGAACTTCTGTTTGGGGCGCAGATTTAGAAAATCAATTAACTCAAAGCCAAACCTCTCCCCCATCCCCTCTCCTACAGGAGAGGGGGGCCACAGACGGGCAGAGGTCAAATTCAGAGCCTACTAGCGCTCCAATTCCCCCTGCTCAACCCACACCTGTAGACATCGAAAAAGAAGTTTACAACTACATCCATCAAGTTCAAGGAGCTCGTTTAGCAGAATTAGAAACTGCTTTAACGATTAATCGAATTCAGGCCGTCGATGTGCTCCGCTCCTTAATCACCAAAGGTTTAATTACGCAGCGCGATCGCGTCTATTACACCCAAGAGGAATTTAACCTGTGAGTACTGTCCTACAAGCCCGCCCCCGTCGATTTGTCAGCACTCCCGCCGTCGAGCGTGTGGCTGCTAGAGCTTTGCGCTACCTGCAATCTGGATTTTCCGTGCATCTGCGTGGCCCTGCTGGCACAGGTAAAACCACTCTCGCTTTACACTTGGCTGATCTTTTGACTCGGCCCATTATGTTGGTCTTTGGCGATGACGAGTTCAAAACTTCAGACTTAATTGGCAACCAATTGGGTTATACCCGCAAAAAAGTTGTAGACAACTTCATCCACAGCGTCGTCAAAGTTGAGGATGAACTCAAGCAAAACTGGGTAGACTCGCGCCTCACCTTGGCTTGCCGTGAAGGTTTCACCTTGGTCTACGACGAGTTCAACCGCTCTCGTCCCGAAGTCAACAACGTTTTACTCTCCGCTTTAGAAGAAAAAATTTTGGCTTTGCCACCCAGCGGCAATCGTCCCGAATATGTGCGAGTGAATCCTCAATTCCGGGCCATCTTCACCTCCAATCCAGAAGAATACTGCGGGGTGCATTCTACCCAAGATGCCTTGATGGATCGTTTGGTCACAATCAACATGCCGGAACCAGATGAGCTGACTCAGCAAGAGATTTTGGTACAGAAAACCGAGATTGAGCGGGAAAGTGCCATCCTCATCACTCAGTTGGTCAAAGCTTTTCGCCTCAAATCAGGGGCTGAGAAATCTTCTGGTTTACGCTCTGGCATCACGATCGCCAAAGTTTGCCAAGAGCATAATATTCCTGTCATGGCAGAAGATGCTGACTTCCGCGATATCTGCATGGACATCCTGCTTTCTCGCACCAGTTTGCCCCTCCAAGAATCTACCACCCTGCTTTGGGAACTCCTCAACGAACTCGTTTGCCGCGAACCTAAGGCGACCTCACCCACACCCGCAACTGCACCGCCACGAGCAGAGTATGTCGATCGCGCTGTGACCATCACAACCACCTCAGTTGCAGTCGAGACAGCCACTGTAAAGGCTGCTGAACCCCAGGCTGCTTCTCAAACTGCAACTGAACCTGTCGCTGCGATCGCGGAACCTGAAATTAACGACCAAGACCAACTGGGGTTAGATGAGGCAGAAGTCTATACCTATCTGCGCCAAGCTGAGGGAGCAAGAGTCTCAGAAATTGAAGCAGCTTTAAGCATGAATCGATTTCAGGCGGTGAATGCGTTACGTTCCCTAGCTCAAAAGGGAATCCTAGCTCAACGCAACAATCGCCTCTACGTCACTTCCTGAGGAAGCCCACTGTGACTACTTTCCCCCAAATGCCCGCCCCTAGCAGTTCTAACCGTGGTGCGATCGCCACCGCTACTCAAGGCTCAACCTTAGCCGATGTTCTAGAACGAGTTTTAGATAAAGGCATTGTGATTGCGGGAGACATTTCCGTTTCAGTTGGCTCTACCGAACTGCTGAGCATTCGGATTCGCTTGCTAATTTCTTCGGTAGATAAGGCGAAGGAGATTGGCATCAATTGGTGGGAAAGCGATCCTCATCTCAGCAGCCAAACCCACAGCCTGATGGAGGCCAATCAGCAACTCCTCCAACGGATTGAGGGTTTAGAAACAGAATTGCGAGCCTTACGCACCGCTCCCACCGCATTACCCACAGCTCCCGCTTAAAAACATAGTTTTTCCTTTGCCATAGACTCTCCCTCTCCGAGTGGGCTTCATGCCCACTTTTTTTTGTGGGTAAGAGTTTTGTGGATAAGAGTGAAATGGGAGGATGGCGATTGCGCTGGGCATACTAAACTCGTAGCCTTAGGGTCAAGCCATGCCATTATCAGACCCCCCGCCCCCCTTATTGCTAGAGCCTCAGCGATCAACTAAAGATGCTGGTTTAGCGCCGTTGCTGCTGACTGTGGTCGAGCTAGTGCGGCAACTGATGGAAGCTCAGGTGATTCGGCGGATGGAAGCAGGACGCCTGAGCGACGAGGATTTAGACCGAGCTGCTGGCAGTCTCCGTAAGTTAGAAGAACAAGTGGTTCACCTTTGCGAAATCTTTGAAGTGGATCCCGCAGACTTAAATATTGACTTGGGAGAAATTGGCAATCTGTTGCCTAAAGCTGGAGGCTACTATCCGGGCGAGACTTCTACTAATCCCTCAATTCTAGAGTTGCTGGATCGCCTCCTAAATACAGGTGTGGTCGTTGAAGGCAGCGTAGATCTAGGACTGGCTCAACTGAATTTAATTCAAGCCAAACTCAAGCTAGTGCTGACCTCACAGCCGCTATAAAAAATAGTATTCATTGCACTTAATCCTTAAACATTGCAATAGGTAAAACAGATGGGAACTGGATTGTATTTGTATGGAATTTTCCCCACCCCTGGCCCCCAACAATTAGAAGCCCAGGGTTTAGATAAACAGCCTGTTCATACCCATGTTTTAGATGGATTCACGTTTCTCTACTCCGAGGCCCAGCAAGAGCGTTATTTAGCCAGCCGGCGCAACTTGCTAGACCACGAGAAGGTGCTAGAACAAGCAATGCATACAGGCCACCGAACTTTGCTCCCTTTGCAATTTGGTTTAATTGTAGAAGATTGGCGCACCGTCACAGAACAACTCACTGCAACTCAGGGGCCCAAATTAGAACAACTGTTCCAAAAACTTGATGGCCGCAGAGAAGTTGGTGTAAAAATATTTTGGGACGCTGAGGCTGAGGTACAAGCTCTGTTAGCTCAAGATGAGCAGCTACGCTCCGAGCGCGATCGCTTAGAAGGTAAATCCCTCAGTATGGATGAGGTAATTCGGATTGGTCAGGCGATCGAACAAGCCGTAGAAGCTCGCAAGCAAAGCATTATTCAAGTATTTCGATCTACCTTGAATCCTCTAGCTAGCAGTGCATTGGAAAATGATCCGCTAACAGAAGCCATGATCTACAACGCGGCTTATTTGATTGCTTGGGATGATGAAGCTGCATTTAGTGAAAAAGTGGAAGCACTGGATTTGCAGTTTGAGGGGCGGTTACGCATCCGCTACAACAACTTCACCGCTCCCTATAACTTCGCCCAACTTGCTAATTAAATTAGGCTGGCTATGTTTTTTGACTTACTACTAGCACCGATTACTGGTCCCCTCGCAGGTATAACCTGGCTGGGCTCACAAATTCAAGAACGAGTGAATGCTGAGTGGGACGATAAAGAAAACCTCAGTAAGCGACTGCTCACTCTGCAATTAGCCTTTGATATGGGTGAAGTGTCGGAAGAAGACTTTGAAGCTCAAGAAGAAGAGCTGTTGTTGGCAATTCAAGCGCTGGAAGACGAAGCAAAAGCAGCTCAAACCGAGGATTGAGTATCACTTTCGTTGTCTGTAGGTTCTGGAATGGTCAGTGCTAGTTGGTAGAGTTGGCGACGAGGTAAGGCAGTTTGTTGGGCAAGTTGGCGGCTGGCTTGCGATCGCGAAATTCCCTGCCCAATTAGCACTTGTAGCTCTGCTTTTAAGGCGTCTTCGGTCAGTACCAGTTCTGTTGGCTCTGCACCCATGACCACTAGCGTAAATTCTCCGTGAGCTTCGCGGGTGCTGTAGTAAGCGATCGCCTCGGTCATGGTGCCACGCCAGATTTCTTCGTGGAGCTTGGTTAATTCTCGCCCTAAAGCAATCTCGCGATCGCCGCCGAAGGTCGCTGCAAAATCCTGGAGGGTTTGTTGCAGACGATGGGGAGCTTCGTAAAAAATCAGCGTGCGGGATTCCGGTTTTAAGGTTTCTAGGCGGGTGCGACGTTCTGAGCCTTTCGCAGGCAAGAATCCCTCAAACACAAAGCGATCGCTCGGTAGGCCAGAAGCGCTCAACGCGGTAATCGCAGCACTGGGGCCAGGAATGGGCACCACTGGCACCCCCTCCTCCGCGCAAGCTTTCACCAATTCATAGCCAGGATCGGAAATTCCGGGCATCCCAGCATCAGTGACGAGGGCGATCGCTTGGCCTTGCTGTAACCGACTGATCATCTCTGGGAGACGGCTGAGGCGATTGTGATCGTGATAACTAATCTGAGGCGTTTTGATTTGAAAGTGCTGGAGCAGCTTTCCGGTGTGGCGCGTGTCTTCAGCGGCGATCGCGCTCACTTCTTTCAACACCTGAATTGCCCGGAAGGTCATATCTTCCAGATTGCCAATGGGTGTCCCAACGATGTAAAGAGTGCCAGCTTTGATTTCCATTTGGCCATACTATCTTGTGGAGTGAACATCTTGCCTGTGTCGCTAGATAAGCAGCAGGAAAGATTAATCAGGAGAGGGTATGGCTCAACGGGGATTGTTTGTGGGCATGGTGACTTTGGATATGGTGTATCTGGCTGCGGCACCACCAACCAACAATCAAAAATTGGTGGCATCAGACTACACGGTATCTGCTGGAGGGCCAGCGACTAACGCTGCAGTGGCTTTTAGCGCTTTGAACAATCAAGCCACGATTCTGGGAGTGGTCGGTAGCCACCCGATTACCAACCTGATTCGAGCTGATTTAGATAGTTGTGGAGTAGCGATCGCTGACCTTGACCCCGACCGTACCGAACCACCCCCGGTCTCCTCAATCATCACGACGGAATCGACAGGTGAACGAGCGGTAGTGTCGATCAATGCCAGCAAAATCCAGATGGCACCCGATCGGATTCCGGTCGATATTTTGCGAGATGTGAATGTAGTGCTGATTGATGGGCATCAGATGGCAGTCGGAGTGGCGATCGCTCAACAAGCCAAAGCGCAAAATATTCCAGTTGTAGTGGATGGTGGCAGTTGGAAGCCAGGATTTGAGCAGGTGTTGGCACTCACAGACTACGCAATCTGTTCAGCGAACTTTCATCCTCCCGATTGCCCTAACTCAGCCGCCGTTTTTGCTGCTCTCATAAACTTAGGAATTCGACATATTGCGATTACCAAAGGCGACCAGCCAATCCAGTTCTATGACGATGGTGAAATGGGTGCGATCGCGCCTCCTCAAGTCGAGGCCGTAGATACGTTAGGAGCTGGAGATATTTTTCACGGTGCGTTCTGCCACTTTGTTCTACAAACCAATTTCAGGGAAGCGTTAGTGGCCGCTGCTAAGGTTGCAGCTCAATCGTGTACAGGGTTTGGAACTCGTCATTGGTTACACTGAATCGCCATTTGTGCTGCTAAGTCAAATCATATTTCTATCTTTGGGTAGTCCTAATACAAGAGGCAATTTGCCTTAGCGCGATCGCTCCCCCTTAAGGTATAGATTGCCAGTTTTAGGGTGAATTGTAGCTAGGGAGTAGGCTACTCCTTTAGTGAAACGTCATACTATGACATATAAGTTTGCATTTTCTTTGCAAAACATTAAGGAGTCACTGATGACTAAGTTAAAATCCATCAGTTCATTGAAAAAAATCGCTAGCTTCCTTGGAGTTACAGCTGCTAGCGCTCTGATTGGTTTGCCAGCTTTGGCCCAAGTGAATCCCAACCCCAGCATCTTTAACGAGCCTCCTTACAACCGCGCCCGTGGTGCTCAAGCCTCTCCACCGACCTCCACTACACCTACGGCACCTGTTGCCCCTGCCACCTCAGAAGCCCCGACAGAAGCCTCTTCTGGCACCACGATTACCGCAGTTGCCGCTTCTAACGATTCTTTCAAAATTCTCACCGCTGCTTTGCAAGCTGCGGATTTAACGAGCACACTCTCTGGTGAAGGGCCTTTCACCGTTTTTGCTCCAACAGATGCTGCCTTTGCAAAATTGCCTGCTGGAACCTTGGAAGCGTTGCTGAAGCCAGAAAATAAAGAGACTTTAGTGAAAATCCTGACCTATCATGTTGTTCCTGGTGAAGTGACTTCCAGCCAACTCAAATCTGGCGAAGTTACAACTGTGGAAGGCAGCCCTGTGACAGTGAATGTAGATGGCGGAGGAGTCATGGTCAACAAGGCCACTGTGGTTCAGCCCGATATTCAGGCTAGCAACGGCGTTATTCACGTGGTGGATACAGTCATTCTGCCCCCGACCCTATAACCGATGCTTAATTGGATGTCATTTTAAGCAGGTTGGTTAGAGCGTTGATTTGCCTCTGTGCTTAAAATTATTTGCCCTGTTCAGGCTGACCTGGACAGGTTTTTTAGTACTCAACATTTAAGAAGATGAAGTTTGAGCCGATTGGAGGATCGAGCGGAAGCTTTAGAATAAAACGGTGCCTAACCCTTCCCCTCAATCTATGATTCTGAGCCTCTGCATGATCGTGAAAAATGAGGAAGCAACTTTGCCGAGCTGCTTAAAGAGTGTGCAAGGTGTCGTTGATGAAATGATTGTGCTAGATACAGGCTCCAGCGATCGCACCCCAGAGATCGCTAAAAGCTTTGGGGCCAAGGTACATTTTTTTGAGTGGAGCAATGACTTTTCAGCGGCTCGGAATGAATCCCTGAAGTATGTGCAGGGCGATTGGATTTTAGTGTTAGATGCTGATGAGCGTTTAGCGCCTGGTATTGTGCCCGCTCTGCGACAAACCATTGGCAGTGAGCAACCTTATTTATTGATCAGCTTGGTACGGCAAGAAATTGGCGCGGAACAATCTCCTTATTCGCTGGTCTCTCGTCTCTTTCGCAACCATCCTGACATTAGTTTTGTGCGGCCCTACCACGCGATGGTAGACGAAAGCGTATCCCTGATTCAAAGCATGGAACCGCATTGGCAAGTGGGCTATCTGCCAGAGGTAGCGATTCTACACGAAGGATATCAGGCAGGGGCGATCGCGGGACGAGACAAATTCACCAAAGCTCGCACAGCAATGGAAGGTTTTCTCAAACATCATCCTAGCGACCCTTATGTGTGCAGCAAATTAGGGGCGCTATATGTGCAAATGAATGAAGTGCCCCAAGGCATTGAGTTGCTAAAGCGGGGTTTAACCTCCAAAGCAGCCGATGCTTCTGTGTTGTATGAGTTGCATTATCACTTAGGCATTGCTTACAGTCGCCTGCAACAATGGGCAAAAGCCGAGCAGCACTACCAACTGGCTTTGCAGCAATCAATTATGCCGAAGCTAAAACTCGGTGCCTACAACAATTTGGGCAACCTCCTGAAGGCAAAAGGAGATCTGGTGGGAGCCAAAGGAGTCTATGAGACAACTCTCAAAATTGACTCTACGTTTGCACCGGGTTATTACAACTTAGGCATGACTTTCAAAGCTCTAGGAGATCTGTCCCACGCGATCGCCGCTTATCGAGAAGCTCTGTTTCTGCAACCCAACTACGCCGATGCTCATCAAAATTTAGGCGTGGCCTTATGGAAATTGGGTCAGGTGCAGGAAAGCTTAACCGCCTTTCGGCAAGCGATCGCCCTGCATCAGCAAAACAACAATCCTCTCGAAGCGCAAAGATTGCGTCAAGGGTTGAAGGAGATGGGTTTTGAGCTGTAAGTAAGGAGATGGGAGAAAGGAGCCAGAGCCCAGAATTCAGGAGTATTTGCGGAATTTCTTGACAGCACTTTGTTGTCATAGTACGGGCGCTAAATAAAATGGCATCTCAAAATTGGAATTGTCACAGAAGTTTGAGAGCTATGGATTTGGTCCTGTGTTGTGACAATGGCTTCAGTGATGAACTATCAGTTACGTTCTCGTATCGGGCTGTTGCTAGTATTGGCAACCCTCACAGCCTGTCAACTTCCCTCCGCTCAATTAACAAATACTCCAAAACTTAACCAAAGCGATCGCTCTCCCACTACTCAGCAAACTAATTTAATCGGTATTTCTTTTGTCAAAAAAGATAACCTCACCAACGAATATCGCGGAGAAATTTATCCGATCGCACTTTTGATTAATGGTCGTTATGTGGATGTCAGCACAGATGTAACAACTTCTGTTCGAGATGATCTCTCAGAAGATGTGTTGCTGAGAACCTTTGGCAATCAATCTCTTTTGAGTGCGGTGCAGAATTTTACAGTTTTGGCTGAAGGAAAGAAATTAGGAGAGTTTCAGGTTCAGAAGTTAGGCCTTAGCCAATTTGCTTGCTCCACAAAGTTGACAGGACAAGGAAATTTTTCTGGTGAGCGATCGCTAGAAGCTATGTTTAATAGCCTGCCAGAGGCTCAAGTCGGCGGCTTTAGTGGCTCTATTGGAGATAAACAATTTGATGAATCTTGGCGTTGGACGATCGCGCTGAGTCAATACAATCCTGCCAAAAATGCGACCGCAACCCCAGATGGTACGGCTGAAGCCAAATATCGCCAAGACCTCACCACTACAGCTAATGCTCTTTTCTCCCAAAATCCACAGTTGCAGGATGTAACTGGTGAAACAGTGGTAGAAGAGATATCCGTCGTAGACCTGAATCAAGATAGTCAACCAGAAGTTTATGGCTTGGTGCGTAAAGGAACTGATCCCAAAAACCGCTCTTCCAGAGATGCTAGAGATGCGGGTGTCGTAGGTGCTTATGCCAATGTGTGGCTGACTTACAGCAATCAGCAACCCCAAACCTTAGCTAGTCAAGTTACACCCTACAGCGCGATCGCGGCTCGACCTGCCTATGACTTGATTACCACCGTGGATATTAACGGTGATGGGGTTCAAGAAGCGATTGTGAGAAACACAGGTTACGAAAGTACCAGCTTTGGCATCTACGAGTACAAAAATAACCAACTCGAACAGGTGTTTTCAGGTGCGGGCTACGGTTGTTGACTTAATTGGGTGGTAGTTCCAAAGCAATGGAGCCGAGGATACCTTTGCGGAAGTCATTTAAGATTTGCCGGGCAGTTCTCTCCACATCATT
Source organism: Trichocoleus sp. FACHB-46 (assembly GCF_014695385.1). Lineage (NCBI taxonomy): Bacteria > Bacillati > Cyanobacteriota > Cyanophyceae > Leptolyngbyales > Trichocoleusaceae > Trichocoleus > Trichocoleus sp. FACHB-46. The sequence goes on from NZ_JACJOD010000008.1 coordinate 258,151, forward strand.
TTGGTATTTTTGCTCTGCTAGAGCATGGAGATAAGATTCGCCTGTAAATTCGGCTGGGTCTAGCTCGTAGCGCGATCGCAAAGGGTTGCCTGAGATCGCGTCGGGGGTAGTGGCTTGCAAACCTTTGATCAAATCAATCAGAGTAGAAGTGACCCGCTGGTTATCGTAGGCGGCTTCCCCAATGTCATCACAGATGGCAAGCTTGAAGGCCGCTTCCTGGTCGTTGAGCTTGGAGGGCAAAACCCCAGGAGCATCCAGTAGTTCAATCTGATCCGAAATTCGCACCCAGCGCAATTGCCGTGTTACCCCTGCTCGCCGCGCACTCTCCACCACTCGCCGTTTGAGCAACCGATTAATCAGCGCTGACTTGCCCACATTAGGAAAGCCCAACACGACAGCTCGCACCGGACGAGGTAGCATGCCGCGATCGTGCCGTCGTTGATTCATTTGGGCACCTGCATTCTGAGCCGCCTGAGCGATCGCCTCAATCCCTTTGCCATGTTGGGCATCGGTAAACAGGGCTTCTTCCCCTTGCGTTTGGAACCACTCCGTCCAGCGATTGCGCATCAGGGTTGGAATCATATCCATCCGATTCAACACCAACACTCTCGCCTTGGTGCCAATCCAGTGCGGCACTTGTGGGTGATGCGTACTGAGGGGAATGCGAGCATCCCGCACTTCGAGCACTACATCGACCAGCTTAAGTTGGCTCAGCAGCGCTTTCTCGGCCTTGGCAATGTGACCGGGATACCACTGGATGGCAGGAGTTGTCATAATTCAGCGAGCCAGATTTGTTAACGCAGATTCACTATTATCCTAGCGATCGCGCTTTATGGCGAACTCGCTCTACAACGGTGCGGACGGTTTCATAAGGCTGAGCGCCACTGAGCAAAACCGCTTTTTCTAAGGGTTCATCGGCTTGGTGAATGAGCAGTGCTGGTACGCCGGAAATATTCAACTTGTGAGCCAGAGATTGATCGCTGACTACTCGTTCGGTGTGCTGTCCAGCTTCTAGAGCGGTGCGGAGAGCGTCACGATCCAACCCTATGGATGCGCCAACCTCTAGCAAAATATCAGTATTGTTCAAATCCAAACCGTCTTCAAAGAAAGCGCGGAATAAGGCGTGATGCATTGCCTCAAAACAGCCGCGATCGCGAGCAAACTCTGCCGCTTCTAGGGCTTTGCGACTACGAGGTTGCACCGGGGGTAGGCGTAAAGTCACTCCCCGCTCTTTTGCCATTGGATAAACGGCACGCTCCCAAGTAGTGCGGAGATATTCGCCTTGGGGGTCTAGTGTGGGAATCGGGTCAGGACGTAATTCAAACGCACGCCATACAACCTGAACCGTGTCACCGTATTCCTGTCGTAGTTGTTCAAAGATTGGCTCTTCTAAATAGCAGAAGGGGCAAACGTAATCGCTCCAGACATCAATCTGAACTCGGTTTTCCTCGATCATGACCTCTCCTAGTAGTAATCTCTTTCAGGGTAGATCTCGACGTTAGGAGTAACAGCAGTCTGAGGAAATAAGGCGATCTCTCTTACAATGTCTGAATCATCTCTTCGGAGGTGGGGTTTTTTGCCATTTATGCAGTAACGAGAATGTCAGCAAGTGGAGCTAATTTGGCTTTGCCGATGCCGCATTTGAGCTTAGTTAAAAAGGATAAATTAGTCAGCGGTCTGGTTTTTCGATATTCCGCGATCGCGCTAGCTATCTTTTGCGGCTCAATCTTGTTGAATCCTGGCTTATTGGCTTTGACATATTCCAGAACTGCGGCAACTTCTTTTTCTGGAGCCTTGGTAATATTGACTCGGACTACTTGACCAGACTCAACCGCAAGCTGAGATTGCATTTTGTCATCAACAACGATGCACCAAACGAAATCTGCTTTAGCTTGCCGAGCTGCTTCTAAAATCTGAGTATTTAGAATCGCCTGATATTTGTCTTCACCTAATACTTTGATCATGACAGGTAAGACATTTTTGCCTGCTGTTTTTAGTTCTTGGGCGATCGCTTTAATCACCATCGGATGAGCATCAGATTTCCCTTTAATAAACTTACAAGGAATCCGCAATATTTGTCCAAGCTTAATGCCAAGTGGAGATTCTTCTGTAAATACCATAATTAGTGATCCGTGAAGTTATGGTTCAGAAATACTTCGTTTGTTAGTTGTGTATAGAGCTTGGTAATGGGAGAGGCTTGCCAACAAATTGCAGGAGCACGTTTGAACTCAGCAACCTTGGTTTGTGTGTAGGCTCGTAAATGAGTTTGATACTTGTTTCCAGTAAAACCTTTACTACTCAAATTTGCATCGATTAAGCCTTGAAGAGCGGAGCCTGGATCAGATGGGCAATTGCTGAAAACAATTCCTAGATTCCACGGGCCTACGTGAAGTAGTTCGCTCTTGGCTCGGCTCTCCCTCAACTTGGGAAGCAAAGACTGATGGATCTGAAGCCCGTGATGTAAAGACTTTTCACCATAATCTACAGGAATCAAAACAGTATCACAGATGAAAAGTACACACTGTGCTAACCGATCAAGGGTTGGAGCAATATCAATCAGGATATAGTCATACTCCTGTTTGAGAAGCTTCACCATTTTCTTAAGGAGGATATGAGGATAATTCAGGTGGCTAGCATCTCGAAATTTTTTCAGAGATTCTGCATCGGTTGACAAAACAGACAGCTCATAATTTTTTCCATTAGTAGTTGGAAAAGTTTTTGTTTGAACTGCACTGTTTAAAGTAGCTTTGGCTTCATCTAGTTTTTGTGCATCAATTTTCTCAATGCAAGGGTTTAGGTAGTCTGAGCCAGAATGAATACCTAACCATCTTGTTAGATCACTTTGAGGATCTAAATCAATTAATAAAACCTTTTTGCCTTCTAAAGCTAGGGTTGCACCTACATTAGACCTCCTGCATGAATCAAGAGGGATGTGCCAGTTCATAGTTGAGCAAGCCAGCAATCAAGTTCAAGCGTAAGCCAAACCGCTTTCTCCGGTTGCGATACCGCCCTGAAAAGA
>NZ_JACJOD010000009.1 GCF_014695385.1 Trichocoleus sp. FACHB-46
ACAAGTCTGTCTATCGTCAACGGAATCAGGTGGAGCGCTGTTTCAATCGCTTGAAGCAAAACCGTCGCATTGCAACGCGCTATGAGAAAAAAGCTGAAAACTACCTTGCCATGATGACTCTAGCCTCTATCATGATGTGCCTGTAGTTTTAAAACACGCCCTAGTGATCAGTGCTATTTCTGGGTCTCTTCGTCTCCAGCACTTACTTCGGAGGTAAGGGTTTCTAGCTCCATCTCTAGTTGTTCTACAGAAGGTAAGCTCTCTTCAATTTCTTTAGTCAGCCGATGAGTAGCCACTCCGATAGGAGTACTGAGGTTGCGGAGGGTATACTCTACCACTGTTTTACTCTTAGATGTGCAGAGAATCAGTCCGATTGTGGGCTGGTCATCCGGATGGCGAATTAAATCATCAATCGCCGAGATGTAGAAATTGACCTGAGACCCAAAGCTGGGCTGAAAGTCCCCAATTTTCAATTCTACCACGACGTAACACCGTAAGCGCAAGTGATAGAAGAGGAGATCAATTCGATACTCTCTTCCATCCACTTCGACCGGAAATTGACTGCCCACAAAGGCAAATCCCACGCCGAGTTCCAGTAGAAAATCTCGAATATGGATAACGAGGGCATTCTCCAAATCTCGTTCTTGGGCATCTTTACTTAAAGATAAGAACTCTAAGTGGTAAGGGTCTTTCAGGAGACTGTTAGCGAGATCAGATTGTGGTTTGGGGAGTATTTGCTCGAAATTAGTTGTGGCGCTTCCCAATCGACGCTGCAGTTCGCTTTCAATTTGAAGAACGAGAATATCCCGACTCCAGCCATTCTGAATCGCTTGCTCAGCGTACCAGAGTCGCTCTTCCGTAGATTTCAACTTCTCCAGCAGTGCGATATTGTGCCGCCAAGGCAATTTTGCAACGCAGCGTTGCAAAATTGCTTCATCAGAATAGGCTTCTGCAAAAGACTTCATATATCGAATGTTACGCGCCGAAAATCCTTTCATTTCAGGAAATTCTCGCTTCAAGTCTAGGGCCAGTCGCTCTACAACTTTAGCGCCCCACCCCTGTTCTTGTTCTTTGGCTAGAATCTCCCGACCAATATGCCAATAAAGTGATATGAGCTCTTGATTGACCGCTAGTGCAGCTTGGATTTGAGAATGACGGATGCGCTCTTTAAGAGCGTTGAGGAAATCACTGTAGTCTTCTGAGGAAGAAAGGAAGTTTTTAGGCACAGAAATTATTCTCGCTCTTTAGCTAGCAAGGCTTGTTGAAAATTCACCCGTCATTTCAGCAAGTGTTTGACCTGCTCAAGCGTGTTTTCAAGAGTCTGCTGAAGTTCTTGTAACTGTTCGGCTGAAGCCTCAATCTCAGCCAGATTGAACCGTTGAACGCTAGATAAAAAGCGATCGACTCGCTTATCTCTAGGAGTTGAACTAGAATTTTGTAAGTATTTGGCTTTTTCTTGCGTAACCCACTGTTGTGTTTGAGTGGCTGAAAGATTTTGGCTCAGAACAGTTTTGATGCCTTTATTACGGAGCTTTAAACATTGCCGTTCTGAAATCCCGAGATCTGATGCAGAAAGTCGGTTTAGAATCAAGGCCTGAGCACAGCCCAGGCCTTGACCACGAACCGCTGCTTTCAGGTCAGAAGCAAGGTTTAATGCTGGAAAAATGTTGCGGTTCAAAGAGGCTGGATGCTCCTGTAGTCCTAGGAGAATCAAAAAAACTTCTAGCTCAGTTGAATCAATTTCAAGTTGCTCCAGAACCGCTTTTTGTTGTTCATGAGGCTGTAAGTGTAGACGCTCTCCTAAACTTTGCTTTTTGCGTTTCAACCGAGTTAAAACTCGATTAATAATGCGTGGCACCTCTTCAGGAGGAAGTTCAGGGACTTCATCACAAGCGATCGCAACTATTGTTTCCGCTTTGTCGAGGGCATTCAAGCCACGTCGATGCAAATTGGTGAGATAAGCTTTACGACGTAATATCCTTGAATCGGCAGGTTTCGTGGTAAAAACAGCTTCGATCGCGTCCCATCCTAAATGGGTTGCAGCTCGCCACCGACACTCGCCGTCAAACAACATTCCATCTTCAAACAGAATGATCGGATCGAGCTGTCCCTCTTGTTGTAGGGAGAGGGACATCGCCTCAACTTCTTCCGTAAACGTCTTCCGAGGTTGATTTGGGTTGGGATAAATCTCTTGAACTGAATATTGAATCGTACCCTGGTTTTGTTTCAAATGCTCCCGCAGTTGGCTGATCTGACTTTGTAACTGTGGGTGATCTAGGTTCTGAGAATCGGATCGCAGCTGTTCGATCTCAGCCATCAGTGTTTGCTCGTGAGAAATCTGCTGATTCAGTTGCTGTTCGAGCAATTGAATTTGTTCCCGTAAATTGTAAACCTCCTGAGTTTGGTCAACTTCAGAAAAAAAACTATCCACGTCGAGCCGATCGCGCTTTGCCACGCTTGCTTCCCTTCATTTCTTGTAAAATCGCTTGAGCAATAACTTCGATAGGTTCTAACGCTGGGTGGGTTGCTCGATGAACCCGGAGCGGAACTGCTTCTGACCAAGCATTTGTAAAGGCTGTGTAGTGTTTAATGGGCGGAAATACTCGATAGCCTCGCGCTTCATATCGAGGCGGTAATTCTTTGGAGAGCCTTTGATGTTCTGCTCCGTCTTCTACATTATTGATAGCAAACCCTAAAAATGCTGGGGGTGGAGAGAGTTGCAGCTCCTGTACATTGGCAGCATACCAGTCTAATAATACTCGGGTCCCATCGATTGCCTTTGCATCAGGCATCAAAGGAACCAACAGGTGAGTTGCAGCAATTAAAGCGGACTTGGGAATTTGCTCTAAGGTTGCTGGGCAGTCAAAGATAATTAAGTCGTGAGGAACTGGATAGTCAGAAAGTGCTTCCTTTAGTAACTTGCTGCCTCCTGTCTGGCTAAAGCTAGGCATTACTTTAAAGAGGGCGCTACCTCCTTGAAAGACTTCTAAGTTTTTGACGTGTTGCTCCCAAACGGGAGTCAAGGTGTAGGTGCCATCAAAGAAACCCGAGTAAAGCCAGGCAGTGGTTGCTTTGGGTGCGGGTGTTTTATTCAGGCGACAAGCAACATTAATGGAACCTTGGGGGTCTAGGTCGAAGATAGCCACTTTACGCCCTTGGCGAGCGACTTCGTATCCTAGATTCACTGCCAAAGTGGTTTTTCCCACCCCTCCAGCCCCAGTCATTATGGCAAGACGCATTTGGTTGGGCATAGCATATAGTGTCTAGTGAGGAAGGTAAATCCTGTACCGTAGCGTTACAGTACATCTCGTCCTTAACATCCACTACTTATAACCTGAACGGTGTTACTTGGCGATCGAATTTGAACAATTTCTTCGAGTTTGTTGGCAGATAGGCTAGTTTGTACCGTAGCGTTACAGTACAAATCTAGTCCCAGCGTGGAGCTCGCAGCAGCGGCAGCCAAACCTACTCCTGAGCACTTTGGCGTTAATTTCAAGAAGCGTAAATTGGCTGATTTGGGGAAGTGTTTCACTGGTTTCAACCCAAGCAAGCCCAAAGCCTTGAGCTCTGGGACGAGATTTCTGGTTGTGTTTGATGCGATCCCTGAGAGTCGCAGGCTTGGCTCCTAACTCTTGGCGAAGTTGCTGCTGGAGGGCTCTAAACTCGTCTAGAGGCGGCGGCAAATCATCCAGGATAGTCAAGCGCACCCGACTCCCTGGAGCGACCTCCCCGACCAAAACGCGAGCCGTGGCATCCACAACCTTCCCCATCGACTGTCCTTCCATCACTTCTGCCGAAGTAATGGGCCGGACGTAATAATCGGTTTCTGGATGCTGAAGAAAGAAGTCGCGGTCTTGCTGCATGACCTGCTCCAGTTGCTCTCAGATCTTGCACCAAGGCTTAAAAGGTGGCAGAAAGGGCGTGAAACTAATAGACCGCAAGAACCATGGACATTCTTGCCCACGCCCAAGAACTAATCTATCACTTGCTCGA